>NZ_JBHIOI010000011.1:0-32218 GCF_042195415.1 Bartonella sp. CE47NXGY
GATCAATTTTATTGAAAAGTTGCGTGAACACTGTAAAGTCCATGGAATTCCTCTTTAACGAATTTTCAACTTTTTATATGCTTTTTGAGCATTTTTCGTTGAATTTTTTTAAGGATAAAATGAAACTTCGTAGACCTTTTCGATCTATGAGAGAGAATTGAGTATTACGCATTAACTTTTTCTTTTTACGAGCATACAGGAAAAATAATATACAAAATATTGCTACAAAAAGCTTTACCTAATGAATCTTATGGTAGGCATGTTCGTGTTTTTACTATTCAAAATTTTTATGTTATGTTTATCTTTCTGTTGTTTGATAAGTGTATGTTCAGCATTGCGTAAATGTGTAACCATTTGTAGTTTTGCTGTTTCATTTTGTAGCATAGCAAGCATTCCAATTATATGTGCTTGTAACTCGGCAATACTTTTTAGATCTTTTGTTGTCGTGATCTCGTTTAATAGTTCTTCAATTTGCTGAAAACGATTGTTTGCTTCTTGAAAAGTTTTTAAACTTACGGCTTTATCAGTGATGGCTGCATATTGGATACGCTTGTTGATAAAACTGCTAGATTCATGGATAGTGACAGGAATTTCTTCTTCTTTTAAAATATTTTCAAGTGATGTAGATAGAGCAGAAGTTTTATTTCTATTGTAGAGATTCTCTGGATTTTTGAGAAAAAAGCTACTGTGATCTGTTTGTACATTTTTAAGTTTTTTAGTGTCGAATTTTTGGCTTCCCGTTATAGACTCGTGTATCTTTTTTACTTCCTCAAGGTGTTTTTTTAGCATATCGAGAAGTTGGGCATCAGGTGGCGCTTTCTTTTGCTGTGGAGTTTTTTTAGACTTTGATGTATTTGAAGATGAACTTCCAAAAAAATTGGGCCACTTCGTTGGAACGGATGCCGATAAATCCGCCGACCCAGCGCCCCAAACCCAAGCCATCGCTGGGTTTGAAACCCCTAAAGTTATTACAACTACTATTGAAATGACCTTTTTTTTCATGTTTCCCTCCTGTCATTTTTTGCGTGCTGTAAGAAAATTGGTAACCATATTGCCGGATCATCACCAACTTCTGCGATAATGCTTTCGGCTAACTCTGCGTTATCAGGCGTTCCTGATAACACTAAGAGCTCGTCACTAAAGTCGTGTTCGATGGTTTTTCCATCGCGTGTTAGATGGAATTTACCAAGATTCAGTTCTGCAAGCGCAGATTGATCACCCTGCTTAATGAGGAATTGGCGACTAAACTCACCAAGTCCTTTAACGAGTTCAAATTCGGCATCTGTTAGTTTAAAGCCTTTTGTATAATCTTCATAATTTGCTTTGGGATTGGCTAGAAAAATGTAAGTTGCACACTGTTGAATGAGTGTTTTGGCAATATTACTTTCCAAGGCATCGCTAGGCTCTTGTGTTGCATAAACAAAAATACCATTTTGTTTACGGATGGTCTTTTGTTTATTTTTGGCTAAATCTTCAAAGTACGGATCTTGCAAAGGCTTCCAAAACTCGTCAAAGATATACATAAACCGCTGTCCGCTAATCATGCCTTCTGTGCGGTAAAGCAAATACATCATCACTGGAGTGCGAGTTTCAAAATTATCTAAGAATTCCGTGATATCAAAGCCGTAAATTTGATGTGTTGAGAGATCAAGAGCATCATGGGGATTATCAAACAACCACCCATAATCACCACCTTCACACCATTTTAGTAAGCGAGCATGAACAGATGGGTGAGCATTATAATCACTTAAACGTGGATTTGGTAAAAATTGTACTAGAAAGGACAAACGACGGAGTGATCGGTCAATGTTAGCACTCATAACAGACATAACTGCTTTGTTAATTTCTTCTTCGTCGTGATGCGTGACTTCACCACCAGCTTCTGCCAATTTTTTAACAAATTGTTTCAGAAAAATAAGATTTTCTTGTGTGGGTGGGAGTTGGAAAGGATTGAAACCACTTTTTCTGCCTGGCTTGAATGTTAAATATTTTCCACCCATCGCCCGAATGGCAATTTCCATGCCACGATCTTTATCAAAAACAACAGTTGTCGGCTTAAATTTTTGTGCTTGTGCTAACAAAAAGCCGAGTAACACGGTTTTACCGGAACCAGATTGTCCGATAAGTGCGGTATTACCAAGTAAACGTTTATCTGTCGAGTCCTCTTCAAGTTTGGAGGCATGAAAGTTGAAATAAAGCGGTGTTTTACTGGTTGTTTTAAGAATTGTGACGGCTGGTCCCCATGGGTTGCCAGTGGGTTTTCCTGACATAAAATTATGAAAAGATGAAAATGACAAAAAGTTCAATGATGTAATCGGAGCAGGACGTGGTCTCCATTTCCAATTGCCAGGAAGTTGTGCCCAATAGCCAGCCTCTATCGCTAAGTCTACAGGTTTGGGCAGTACCGCAACGTCTAGTAATGCTGCACTTGCTTTGGCCATATGGTCGCGAACTTGTTGAATTGTATCACCATAGATCGTCAATGTGCAGTGATGTTCTCCCATGACAAAATGCCCACTGATAAGCTGGTTTAGTGCTTCGTCAATTTGTTCAATTTGGCTCGTTGCCACATCTCGTGCATCAATAAGATTACGCTGATGCCGTTGTAAATAGTCTTTAGCAGCATGTCGGGAGAGCACTGAAAAGCTCTGCGTCAATACGAACTCGAAGTCACTTTCCAACAAAACATTTAATTGTCCTGGTTTGGTTGTTGCATCATATTCTTTAATTTCAAGCATTCCAAATCGACGCATTCCACTGGTTGTTCGCAGTTCACCAAGAGCGCCCCATTTTGAGAAAAAAGGTCGATTGACAGACATATAGTCAGCAAAACGGTCATGGCAAATTGGCATAGGGCGATATTCACCATTGACAAGCATTCCAAGGAATTCAAGTGCAGAAGAATAAGCATGCCCATTTTTTTCATAAGCACCAAGAAGTTCTGCACCGTAACGGTTTAAAGATTGGCCTAAAGTACGATTGATGTCATTGAGTTCTTTGATACATGTGTCTTGTCGCATCTTTTTTTGATCAAGCGTTTCACGTTCATGTTTAGAAAAGAACGACATAATTTTATCCGCTATCGGTTGAAAAATGACAGTCAGATATAAATCATTGACCATCAAATTATAACCAGTAAAGCTTTGTCGATATTTTTCATCAAGTTGATAGCAAAACATTTGATCAAATGTTGAATCAGGATATTCATAAACACGGCGGCGCACAATATGCGTCCAAAATGATAAATTGGCTGATGCAAGACCCCGTAGAGTATTGTTAAGCTCTTTTATCCATTGAAAAATATCTTCTTCTGAAGCGCTTTGATGCGAACGCCCATCAATTTTCCAAATTGACAAATATTCCGCATTTTTAGTAGAAATAATCGTATCTGTAATATGATGTGAATAAGGCAGAAACAGGCTTACAGGTGTCTCTGATGCAAGGCGTTTGCTGCTTTCAACAGCTGTCATGTTTATCTCCTTTTACTATAATCAGAGGGACTATAACTTGATGCGCCCCAAAAACCTTTGTTGCGATTGCGAAATTTAGTATCGATCCATAACCACCAGATACGAAACGCCTTATCATCGTTTTTAGTAATTTGCACCATAATAAACCATAATGGAGGTGCTATAATCCACAAAAAGATACTTACTGTCATAGCAATAACAGCAACCCCCATAACCATAACGATAAATGGCATCATGGGGACACCCCATATCGTTGGAACACGTGTTGCTCCTTTGAATAGGGGGAATTCTTTTTTTTCTTGCGATTTCATGGAATGTTCTCGTCACTGGAGGTGAAATAATATGTGGCTAATATAAAAAGCTGCACCAGCAATAATGACACTGAATGCCCATCGCATAAATGTAGCTCTTGCGATAATGCGAAATATATAAATAAGCAAAAGTAATAAAAGAACGATAGCAGCAACGATAGGAATAATTATACTTAATCCATATTGCATCCCTATGAAAACATCTAAACTCTTTGTTTCCGTCTGAGCATATGCAGATTGAGTTATTAATAACATAATCAAAGTTATAAAAATAGCACTAATCTTACATATTTTTGATTGAAGCGTATTTAATTGTTTCATATCTTTTATCCCCTTTTAATTAAATTGCTATAAATAATTTCCTTTTTTCGTAGTATGAGCGATATTATTACTGGTACAAATCTATAATCAACGAACATTAAAAACATTACGTATTATACTAATTTATGCTTGACCTGTAAATAGCAGTTTAGCAAGTTGGGTTGCCGAGCCAGCAATGACAACGCCGATTGCCCACCGTACAAACGTATCTTTTCCTATGTAGCGGCCTGCGTAACCAATTGCTAAGCACAAAAGTATCACGGCAGCAGCAACAGGAATAATGTGATCAATAAGATCTTTTTTTAGAGCATCTAGAGCTTTTTCAGCAGGAGCTAATTTTGCATTTGCATATGCAGACTGTGTTATAAAAAATGCAATTATAGCTGTAGAAATTACTATGATTCTGTTGTTATTTTGTGTTTGGACATTAATTAATTTTCGCATATTTTACTTTCATTAAATTTTCATGAATATTTTATACTTTTTAAAATAAACAAATTGGTATATTTATATGTTACAAATAGCAAGTATAAACTCTTACTTTAAAAACATTATGTGTTATATAAGCTTATTATTTACCTGTAAATAACAGTGTAGAAAGTTGTGTTGCTGAGCCAGCGATGACAACGCCAATCGCCCACCGTACAAACGTATCTTTTCCAATGTAGCGCCCTGCATAGGCAATTGCTAAACACAAAAGTATAACAGCAGCGGCGAGAGGGATAATCGCTTTTAAGTCATTTTGGAGTGCATCTAACGCCTTTTTTGCAGGATCTAATTTTACATTTGCATATACGGGATTCGTTATAAAAAAGGCACTTAGAGCTGCAGAAATTACGATAATTTTGTTATTATTTTTTAATTTGAGATTAATTAATTTTTTCATATTTTACTCTTATCAATACTTTGTATATTCTTAATATAAACGAAATATCACATAATATGTTTAAATTTATCAAACATAAACTCTCACATTAGAGACATTATGTCTTATAAAGACTCACACTTGCCCCTTGAATAACAGGCTCGCAAGTTGGGTTGCTGAGCCAGCGACGATAACACCGATTGCCCACCGTACAAATGTATCTTTTCCGATGTAACGTCCAGCATAACCAATTGCTAAGCATAAAAGAATAACGGCAGCAGCAACAGGAATAATATTAGTAGTAAGATCTGTTTGCAGAGTTTTTAAAGCATCTTCAGCTTTTAGTTTTGCATACGCAGGATGTACTATAAAAAATAAACTTATAGCCGAAGAAATTGCTGTGATTCTATTGTTATTTTTTAATCGGAAATCAATTAATTTTTTCATATTTTACTCTTAATTAATGCTCTTATTAATACTTTGTATTTATTATTATAAAACATATGAGATTTTTATATGTGTATAATAATTAGATATAAAACCTTATGATAAAAATATTATGCATTATATAGACTTACGCTTGCCCCTTGAATAACAGGCTCGCAAGTTGGGTTGCTGAGCCAGCGACGACAACGCCAATCGCCCAGCGTACAAATGTATCCTTTTCTATGTAGCGGCCTGCGTAACCAATTGCTAAGCATAATAGTATAACAGCAGCAGCGACAGGAATAATATTAGTATTAAGATCTTTTTGGAGTTCTTCTAAAGCTGTTTTTGCAGGAGCTAAACCGTTTGCTTGGGCCCATACGGGATGTGTTATAAAAAATACAGTTATAGCTGCAGAAAGTGTGATGATTTTGTTATTGTTCTTTGATTCGAAACTAATTAGTTTTTGCATATTTCTCTCACTAAGATTATAGATAACATTTTGTATTATAGCTATCATCTTTAATTTTAATTAACTGCACCTGTGAATAAAAGCTTAGCAAGCTGGGTTGCTGAGCCAGCGACGACAACGCCGATTGCCCATCGTATAAATGTATCTTTTCCGATGTAGCGTCCAGCATAACCAATTGCTAAGCATAAAAGTATAACAGCAGCAGCGACAGGAATAATATGAGTATTAAGATCTTTTTGGAGTTCTTCTAAAGCTGTTTTTGCAGGAGTTAATTTTACTTGGGCCCATACGGGATGTGTTATAAAAAATATAGTTATAGCTGCAGAAAGTGTGATGATTTTGTTATTGTTCTTTGATTCGAAACTAATTAGTTTTTGCATATTTCTCTCACTAAGATTATAGATAACATTTTGTATTATAGCTATCATCTTTAATTTTAATTAACTGCACCTGTGAATAAAAGCTTAGCAAGCTGGGTTGCTGAGCCAGCGATAACAACACCGATTGCCCATCGTATAAATGTATCCTTTTCGATGTAACGCCCTGCATAGAGAATGGCTAGGCATAAAAGTATAACAGCAGCAGCAACAGGAATAATATTAGTAGTAAGATCTGTTTGTAGAGCTGTTAAAGCTTTGTTTGCATGTTCTATTGCTGCACATGCAGGATTTCTCATAAAAAATATAGTTACAGCAGCAGAAATTGCTGCAACTTTGTTATTACTTTTTGGCTGGAGGTTAATTAATTTTCGCATATTTCTCTCATTAAGATTTTAAATAACATTTTGTATTATAGCTGTCATCTTTAATTTTAACTAACTACACCTTTGAATAACAGTTGAGCAAGCTGGGTTGCTGAGCCAGCGACAACAACGCCGATTGCCCATCGTATAAATGTATCTTTTCCGATGTAGCGTCCAGCATAGAGAATGGCTAGGCATAAAAGTATAACAGCAGCAGCAACAGGAATAATATTTTTAACAAGATCATCTTGCAAAGTGTCTAGAGCTTGTTTTGCATTTTTTAATTGCACTGCATATGCAGGATTGCTAATAAAAAGTACAGTTAAAGCTGCAGAAATTATTATAATTTCATTATTATTTTTCTGGAAATTAGTTAATTTTCTCATATTTAGCTTCATTGATTTATCATAAATATTTTTTCTACGAAATAAGAAACAATTTCATTGATGCATAATGAAAGCATTGAAATCCAAAGTTTCTTTTACAAAAAATATTTCTTATTCCAAAAGATTTATCAGTTAGGTTTAAATAATAAACCGGCAAGTTCAGCTGCTGAGCCCGCGATAACGACACCAATTGCCCACCGTACGAATGTGTCTTTTCCGATGTAGCGTCCTGCATAACCAATTGCTAAGCATAATAGTATAACAGCAGCAGCGAGAGGGATAAGCAACTTTAAGTCATCACGGAGTTTTTCTAAAGCACCTTTTGCAGTTGTTAATTGTTGAGCATACACAGGATTGGACATAAAAAATACAGTTAAAGCTGCAGAGGTTTTAGTAGCTTTATTCCGAATTATTGTTTGAAGAACTTTTGATTTTTTCATATTGTTTATCTCAATTTAGATTTCGCTTTAGGATAAAAAGATATTTTATACAGCATGACTTTTTTATTACGCGCTTTTGAATAACATATTTGCAAGTTCAGCTGCTGAGCCCGCGATAACGACACCAATTGCCCACCGTACGAATGTATCTTTTCCGATGTAGCGCCCTGCATAACCAATTGCTAAGCACAAAAGTATCACGGCAGCAGCAATGGGGATAATCGTTTTTAAGTCTGTTTGGAGTGCAGTTAAAGCTTTGTTTGCAGGCTCTAAAACTACTGCTTGGGCTAACACAGGATTAGCGATAAAAAATACAGCTGAAACTGCAAAGTTTTTAATAGTTTTATTATGAATTATTCTTTGAAGGATATTTAATTGTTTCATATTTTTATCTCAATTTATATCACATTGGTATGAGTAATCTCTTTTCTTCAATATGTTTTTTATTGAATACAATGAAAATACTGAAATCTAAATTTTCTTTCATGAAAATTTATGCAGTTTTAAATAATAAACCGGCAAGTTCAGCTGCTGAACCAGCGATAACGACACCAATTGCCCACCGTACGAATGTATCTTTTTCGATGTAGCGCCCTGCATAACCAATTGCTAAGCACAAAAGTATCACGGCAGCAGCAATGGGGATAATCGTTTTTAAGTCTGTTTGGAGTCCCTCTAAAGCAGTTTTTGCATTTGTTAATTTTGCTTGAGCATACGCAGAATTGCTCATAAAAAATACAGTTAAAGCTGCAGAGGCTTTAGTAGCTTTATTCCAAATTATTGTTTGAAGAATTTTTGATTGTTTCATATTGTTCAACCTTATCAAATTGTATTTGGCGCAAGTAGTTTTTCCATGAAATAGGGATAATTTCATTGAATTGATGTGGAATAAAAGTATTAAAGTCTAAAATTCTTTTTTCATGAAAGAAATACTTCGTGTTTAATAGGATTTATCAGGTGTTTTTAAATAACAAATTAGCAAGCTCAGCTGCTGAACCAGCGATAACGACACCAATTGCCCACCGTACAAATGTATCTTTTCCGATATAGCGCCCTGCATAACCAATTGCTAAGCACAAAAGTATAACGGCAGCAGCAATGGGGATAATATCTTTCAAGTCTTTTTGGAGCGCTTTTAAAGCGTTGTCTGCAGGAGTTAAAACTACTGCTTGGGCTAACACAGGATTGGCCATAAAAAATACAGTTAAAGCTGCAGAGGCTTTAGTAGTTTTATTCCAAATTATTGTTTGAAGAGTTTTTAATTGTTTCATATTGCTTATTCCAATTTAGATTACAGTTAGTATAAATAAACTCTTTTTTCGATATAGTTTTTATTGTGCTAAATAAAAATACAGAAATCTAAGTTTCTTATTTCATGAAAGAAACATTTTATGTTTAAATAGATTTATCAGTTGGATTTAAATAATAAATTGGCAAGTTCAGCTGCTGAACCAGCGATAACAACACCGATTGCCCACCGTACAAATGTGTCTTTTCCGATGTAGCGCCCTGCATAACCAATTGCTAAGCACAAAAGTATCACGGCAGCAGCAATGGGGATAATCGTTTTTAAATCTGTTTGGAGTCCCTCTAAAGCTTTTTTTGCAGGAGCTAAACCCGCTGTTTGGGCGGATACAGGATTGGTCATAAAAAATACAGTTAAAGCTGCAGAAAACGCAGCAATTTTATTACGAGCTGTTGTGTGAAGAATATTTAATTGTTTCATGTTCTTTATCCTGATTAAGATTAAAACTCCCACAAATGACCCCTCTTTCATGAAGAAACTTAAAGAGATATTTTGGATCAGCCCAAGTTCTTAGTTTTCCTCTTTGTGTAAGTAATGTATATTTATTTGGCTTTCCGGTAATTGGATCATCAGAAATAAATGTGAAATACCATTCTCTTTCTGAAAGCATCACGACTGTAATCTCACGTGCTGCTTTTTGACTAAATGCCATATCAACGCTGTTTTGTTCTATCATTTTCATTATCTTTGCCCTCAATTAGAAGAGATTTTGTTCAATCTTACTAATTAGAGCTTTAACATTTTCTTATCTACCTTTCATTATAATATCCTATCAAAATTCTAGGTTTTCGTGAAAATATCAGTCATCACTCAGTGATCTTCTCGATGAAGAAAAATCTTCAGCTGAAAAAGCATCTCTGGCGCTACTTTCTTTATGTGTAAATGCATCTTCTTCTCCTTTTGAAGAGAGAGAAAGAGAATCTACTTTAGTTGTCTGTTCTGGTTCTTCTTTTTTAAGCTTTACAGGCTCCTGCAAGTCTTCATTTCCTCGTACAGCAGCTTTTACTCCAATATATGAAGTAACTTTTTGCATACGGGTGTGGCTTGAGTTTTCTGTATTGTAAAAATTCAGCACAGACTGCAAAGTCGCTTTTTCAAAGACGCACTTTGATGTTGTTTGTTCATAGCAGTAAGTTAAAGCGCTTTGTGCAGCTGTAAGATTTCTGCAAAAATCAAATGCATCAAAAAGAGAAAACAATTTCACATTTCCAACACCAATTTGCCCTAAAATTATGTTAAAATTATGTTCACTCTGTTCAGCTGTTGCGATTGTTTCCTTAAGCTGAGATGATTGATAGAAGAAGTTATCTTTATCATCTGTTACATAGACATTGTCCCGCGCTTCTTGTTTGGCGATAACTGAAAATGCTATGGGGGGCGTATTGGATATGTATGCAGCAGCAAAAAATGTGAAATCTGGAACAATCATTAGCAATACACCTTATTACGAAGAATTTTATTAATACAAATGCTAATTCTGTGTTGTGCTTTTTCTCGTTGTCTTTTGATTTTATAAATTTGCAGAATGAGATTGTTTAGCTTAGAATATTCCTTGTGATTATTGCTTTGTTTTCTTCTAAGAATATTTCTAATATATGCGAATATCCAACCAACAAGATAAAAGTGTGGAATAAAATAGAGCACATTACGCCAACCAATATTATTCGAATCACGAAGAAAGGCGCTGCTTTTAAAAAATAATAATCTTTGATACTGTATTGAAGCTGCTTGTTTTATATAATCCTCTAGTTGCAAAAATCTTTTCAAAAAAAATTTATACGAAGTAAAAAGCCGTTGTGTATGAGGGGAGGTTTTCTTGTCATAATGAACTACACTATCATTATACAGAGAGGGCTTGTTCTTTGTTGCATATTGCCATAACTTATAGAGTGACGATTTATATTTACTTTTGACTACTGATTCATAAGATTCAGAGAGGTGTGATGGCGCTTGAGCACTGCATTTAGTAGTTTCAGCAATTGAACTGAAAAAAGATGCAGTGGTGGTAACTGATATACCAATAAACAGCTCTTTGTGGTCCAAAGCACATCTCCGTCAAAGTGATATATGTATCGTAATTTTAATTTCGATAATAAATAGACAGAAATTGTCTATAATTGTGTTTAAAATATGGCAAGAAAAGATTCTTTTTTGCAAGGGGAGTAATTAAGGTGAATGATCTCAAAAATATGAATTTTGATGAGCTACAAGAGATGCGTACACAAATCGATGTGGAATTAAAAAAACGGCAAGCAAAGGAAAAGCAAAATGCGCGACGAAAAATTCTTGAAATTGCTAATGCCCATGGAATTGATATCGCTGATCTTGTGAGCAAAGAGCGCCATTATAGAAATCCCAATAACCAATGGGAATTATGGAATGGGCGTGGACGTAGACCTAAGTGGATTAAAGAGTGGTTGGAGAATGGGTATACACTTGATGAACTCGAAGTAACGTAACACGTGTGCGATCTTTACAAGATAAGGGAATACCAAGGAATGTAAATGCAAGAAGTATGCTCTTTTGGGTAATTTAATTGTATAAATATACTGAACGAATATATTAAAGTATTGAGTTACCAAATACAATGATAGGGAGCGTGAACAATTTATTTAAATGCAAAAGGTCTTGTTGTCATAATCTGGCAAGCATAATGATGATGCCAGATTGGAATATTGTAATTGCTTTTGGCATGTGAGAGAGGGGGGATATTTTACTTCTTTTTATCGTTTCATTAACGTTGCTCTTTTTAGTCTATGTAAATAAATAGTTTTATTGATTATTTACAAAAATGGTCGAAATGAGAATAATTTATTGCATAGGGATTTTAACTCAATATGTAAAATGATAATTTTATCAATTAATATGTTAATAAATTAGCATACTTATATTTTTGAAATACTGTTCTGTAGAACAAGCCTGATGTTATAGATTTTGTTTGGTCTTTTTTCTGTAAGATTATATATGAGGCATTTACTTTATTTATCGTTCGTTTAGTTGAGATGAGTGAGTGTGTAGAAAAATGGAAAATTTCTATGGCTGTTATGGGTTTTATAGAATTTATGACATATTTCTGAGCGTTTGTGATTAAAATTCATTTATGAGCGTTTATGAATAATGAATAAAGAGTGTATTTGAAAATAAAAGGATTGGATCATTTCTATTGCGGTTTATCTTCTTTTATGGTGTGAAATAGGGGGGTATGCAGGTTTACAATTGTGTGTGATGGTATAGAGTGCGGAACACTTTGTTATATATCGGAATATTTTTTCTAAAATTGTGTGGTATTCCACAATAAGTTAAAGAGTTTGTCTGAGAAGCAGAATGCTCCAAACGGAATACATTTATGTTTCCAATTTACGCGCTTTTTTAAAAGAAAATTTTTCAATGCAACTAAGCTTATTTTATGGCGCTTCTCATGAATAGTATAACGTAAAAGCCCCTATGATCATATAAAATTCATTGTACACCACCATTTTTACTTCAATAAAAAGTATAAGCCGGCGTCCTTATACACTTTACTCGCCTCCAATATTGCTAAAGTCCTTAGTTCTTGAGAGAGGGAGGCTTTTGTCGCTTTGTTTAATTGTTTTATTTATACGACACTTTCGCTTGTGATGTGCAAGCGAATGATTTTGATTGCTTCAACATGAGAGAGATTTGAAATAAGGGTATTTTATGATCTTTAGATTTCTCACTCAATATGAGAACAATGAACTTATTATTATAAATAAAAGTGTTGTGTGCTAAAAAGTCTTGTTTATTTTATTATGCCGTGAAATGGCTTCTTTTAAGGTGTGGTGATATAAAGCAACAACCTCTTTGAGATATTAAACGTTTTTTTCAGTGCGTAGTGAATACTCTCATAATGTAGCTTGCTTGTCGAGTTTTATGTTAAGTGAAATATGGGAGGAGGAAGTCAAGAAAAAATTACTCGACAGGAATCCGGTTTGTAAACAGATTGGATGAGATAGGAATTTTTTGTTCTTTGAAGGAGGAAGGGAAAGGTTGTAAAATAGTATGAATTTTTGCTTAAAGTGGGAAGCCGCGTAGAAGACGTGGGGCATTTGGAGAGAGTCCGGCAGCTTCTTGAATGAAGTATTTTTTTATTTTTGGTGCTTGATTAATGATTCCAAGGCCGGTATCGCGGAGCATCCGTAAAAGAAGGCTATCATTAGAAAAGAGTTTATTAAGCCAATCATTGCTTAAAGCCATACGGACAATTTCAAAACGTCTCCAGCTTTGATAGCGCTCTAAAGCCGTGAGGGAGCCAATGTCAAGACCTAGTCGTGCTGTTTCAATAATCACTTCAGCCAGCGCAGCGCTATCGCGTAATCCTAAATTGAGTCCTTGTCCTGCAATGGGGTGGATGGTATGGGCGGCATCGCCAGCGAGAGCAAAACGTGGTTTAACGCATTGACGTGTTAAAGAAAGACTCAAAGGAAAAGCTTGACGTTCGCCATCCCAAGAGAGTTTGCCTAATCGATGGCCAATGCGTCTTTCGAGTTCTGTTTCAAAAATAAGTGCATCAGCTTTGAGATAATATTGCGCAGTTTTATGATCTTCATTCCACACAATGGCGGATCGGTTGCCTTTGAGAGGGAGAAGAGCAAAAGGACCGGCAGGTAAAAAATGTTGAATTGCTTGACCATTATGGGGTTTTTCATGTTCAACTGTGCAGATGATTGCTGTTTGTTTATAGGGATGAGAAAAGTTTTTAAGATCTGCTTTTTGGCGTAATTTCGAATGGGCTCCATCAGCTGCAATAAGCAATTTTGTTTGCCAAACCTCTTCATTATTTAAAGTGACGGTTGTATGTTGGTCTTCTTGATGAAAATCAATGACACGGGTGTTTGTAATAACAGGGATATTGAGATCTTTGACACGTTTTTTTAAAGTGTTGATGAGTTCTCTATGCTCTACCATAGCAGCAAAGGGCTCGCCGGGATTAATGTCGCCTTCAAAGGTTAAAAGAGTGGGTTTGACAGGATCATTTGTGCTTGTATCTGTGATGATCATTGAATGAATGGGTTGCGCATAGGGTTTTATAGATTCCCAACATTGTAATTGTTTTAACATACGAATAGAAGCAGCAGCAAGGGCAATGGTTCGTATGTTAGAAGCAGGGGTATCTCCTTGTGGAGCAGCATCAACGATTTTTATTTTCAGATTAGGGGCTGTTTGCTTGAGTGCTATCGCTAGGGTTAAACCGACAGCTGCCCCCCCTGCAATGAGCAGATCACATTGTTTAGTTTTATGAGATTTAATTTTTTTATTGGGTTGTACGTTTTTATTGCGATTAGAACACACAATACTTCTTCCATTGTTTATAGTTTGCTTTCTTTTAAAAAGAATATCTTTTTACATTGCTAAAATATCTTAACCTTTACTTTTCTCTCTGCTTTACAAAAACGAGGTTTCTTTTTAGCGCCAATCTGATGACAGATTGGTTTTTCAGAGTTTTTCTGCTTAATCATTTATGTGATTCATCTTACAGATTTATCGGATAAGCTTTTTTAAATATCTTCTTCAATTCTTTTTACACTTGGTTGATAAAAAAGAAAACTAAAAATAAACAAAGATGGTTGTGTATTTTTTTAGTTGTGTGAGTTGCTTCAGTATGCTTGTCCTGAAAGGGGCCATTTCGTTAGTATGATAGATAAAAATTGTGGTCATTCGTGATGGTTAAAACAGTATTCATATTTTGCCGTTATCATGGTGTAGCGTAAAAAATATTATTTGTTTAGGAAGGTGCTTATAGCACCCATGTAACACTTTACACATGAGGTGTTTTTTGGTTGATCGTGTGGATAAATATTCAGGGAGGGCTTTTTGTGCGCCTTATGAACGATTGTCTCTTAGGGTGGTGGGTATATGAATGATATGAAGTGATTAGAAGGTAGAACGCGCTAGATAAGAAGTCGGATTGTTTACAGGCGATTTGTTTACAAATCGGCACAGAGTTTAAGCTTCATTCTTTTTTAAGAGAGAGAGGGAGTTATAACTCTTTAAAATATGAAAGTTTTGTATTTGGAATTGATAGATGCACCGAAGTTCTTCTCCTTATGATTCATTAGAAGTGCGAAATTCTCAAGGTTCGCGTCTTATTGAGATGTTTTTACGTCAGATAGGAGTATTTATTGGGCTCGGGCTTTTGGGCTTTATTATTTTTTGTGTGTTTGCTTTGGCGACGTGGAATGTTGCGGACCCATCTTTAACTCATGCAAGTACAAATGAGGTTACAAACCTTATGGGGTGGATGGGGGCAATTTTTTCAGATTTTATTATGCAGTTTTTTGGCTTGGCAAGTCTTTCTGTTTTGTTGCCACCGTTATTTTGGTCTTTTCTCTTGTTGGCGCAAAAGAATATCTACAATTTGACTTTGCGCTTTTTTTTATGGGTGCTATCAACGATTTGTTTTTTAATTGCTTTTGCCCTTATGTCACCTGTTGCTTCTTTTACTTATTGGCCATTGCCAATGGGATTGGGAGGGGTTTTAGGAGATAAAGTTTTAAGTGTTGCTTCTTCAGTCTTTCCTCTTTTTCTTTCTCCTCCTTACACGGTGTTTTTCAGTGTTGTTTTTATTCTTTTAGGTTTTTTCACCGCTGCTTTTGCTGGTAATGTGATATGGCGGCGTCGAACAAAGAAAAGAAAAGAAAAAAGCATTCCAAAAGACGAAATCGTTAATCCAGTCTTTGAGTTGGAAGAAGATACGGAATATGCCGCAGAGGAGGATCGTGAAAATCATGGTTTTTTTGCGACAACTTGTGGCGCTCTTTTGCATCTTTTTTATTTTTTACAAGCGCGTTTTTTTCGTTTATTCTGTTTCAAAAGGCGTTTTCAGAGTAAAGGGCAAGGAAAGCCATTTGATCGGATTGAGCCAACTTTTTTAGGTGAAAAAGTAAAGTGTGAGGAAAATCAAAATAAAGCCTATGTTTCTCCTGTTAAAAATCGAAAGTCTTTAACAGCTTCTTCAAAGGGTGGTTTTGTTCTTCCTCTTGTAGATTATCTTTCGGTTCCACCACCGTCTGTTAAGGATGCAAAACTTTCTCCTGCTGTTTTAAGAGCAAATTCTCAGGAGCTTGAAGGGGTTTTGTTAGATTTTGGGGTCAAAGGCAAAATTATAGATGCTTGTCCTGGACCGGTGGTAACTTTGTATGAATTTGAACCGGCTGCAGGCATTAAGTCTTCCCGTATCATTGGTTTGGCAGATGATATTGCACGCTCGATGCGTGCGATTTCGGCGCGTGTTGCGGTGGTTCCAGGACGTAATGTTATTGGAATAGAATTGCCCAATGCAAAGCGTGAGATGGTTTATTTACGAGAAATGTTGCAGGCGCAAGAATTTATTGACAGCAAAGCAAAGCTAGGACTTGCTTTGGGTAAGACAATCGGGGGGGAAGCTGTTGTTGCAGATTTAGCAAAAATGCCCCATCTTTTGGTTGCTGGTACAACAGGATCGGGAAAGTCTGTTGCTATCAATACAATGATTTTATCATTGCTTTATCGTATGACACCTGAACAATGTCGTCTCATTATGGTGGACCCGAAAATGCTTGAGCTTTCGGTTTATGATGGCATTCCCCATTTATTAACACCCGTGGTGACGGATCCTAAAAAAGCCGTGATTGCTTTAAAGTGGGCTGTTCGTGAAATGGAAGAACGCTATAGTAAAATGTCAAAACTAGGCGTTCGTAATATTGATGGGTTTAATGCACGTCTTAGGGAAGCTGCAAGTCAGGGAGAGACAATGGTTCGGACAATTCAAGTTGGATTTGATCGTGAGACTGGTGAGCCTCTTTATGAAACGGAAACACTTGATTTTAGTCCTATGCCCTATATTGTTGTCATTATTGATGAAATGGCTGATTTGATGATGGTTGCTGGTAAAGATATTGAAGGAGCGGTTCAACGTTTAGCACAAATGGCACGTGCTGCCGGTATCCATGTAATTATGGCGACACAGCGTCCTTCCGTCGATGTTATTACTGGGACGATTAAAGCCAATTTTCCTACACGTATTTCTTTTTCTGTGAGTTCAAAAATTGATAGCCGAACAATTTTAGGCGAACAGGGGGCCGAGCAATTATTGGGACAAGGAGATATGCTCTTTATGATGGGAGGAGGACGTATTCAGCGTGTGCATGGGCCTTTTGTTGCGGATGATGAAGTGGAGCAGGTTGTTGCGCATCTCAAAGCGCAAGCACGACCGGATTATTTAGAAACAATTACGCAAGAAGTTGAAGAGGATGGTGCTGATGTTTCTTTGTCTTCTCCTTCAGAAGATGATCCCTATAGTCAAGCTGTTGCTATTGTGCTTCGTGATCGTAAGGCTTCGACCTCTTATATTCAACGCCGTTTAGGCATTGGTTATAACCGCGCTGCGACATTGATTGAGAGGATGGAAGAAGAAGGTATTATTAGTCCAGCAAATCACGCAGGGAAACGAGAAATTTTAGTGCCTGCTGAAGAAGAGCGCTTTTGAAAAATCTTTATAGTTGTTTTTTATAATACCTTGTAAAACAAGTGTTTATCCTATTGTATCGTAGAAAGTCTGCATTTTCATATACCAGCTCTCAATTTGCGATAGCTCTTTGGTACTTGAGACTCCTTATAAGGGGATTCTTTATCTTATATAACTTTTATCCATACACCAACCTTGTTTGTAACGTGCAAGCAAATGATTTGAATTGATTCAATATGAGAGAGTATGTGATGAGAGAATCTTATTGTCTTTGGCGTTATGATTTAAGTTAAAAAGATAAATTATTATAAATCAATATCTTGGTATAAAATAATGTTATTGCGAGTATAGGGGTGTAAAAGCATGTAAGACTTGATATTTTAGTGTCTTTTTAAGTGCGTTCTAAATATTTAGGGCAAGGCTGATCTGTCGAGTCTTAATATAAATGAATTATATGGGGTGGGAAGCTAAGTGAAATTTGCTAAACTCCAAACTGTTTACAGAGTGGTTCGGATGAAGATTTTTATTCTTTTGGGTGGGAAGGAAGTCAAAAAAGCATTTTTGACACTTAAAAGAGCTTTCAGGTTCGCGAGTAATATGTTTAGTCCTTAATCCATTATGTATTGACTATAATTTATGTTGCTTCATAGATTAGGGGTGGGAAAGAATATATTATGCGTTTAGAAAATCAGCAGAAAAGCAGGAAAATTTGATGATTTCGGAAACTTAAACGCAGACTGGTTATTTGGAAACGATACCGCAAGAAATAAAAAAGGATGTTTCTTTAGTTTTTTCTTTAGCAGATGATTCCTATTGTCAAGCTGTTGCTATTATGCTTCGTGATCGTAAGGCTTCAACTTCTTATATTCAATGTTGTTTAGGCATTGGTTATAATCGTGCCGCCACATTGATTGAAAGGATGGAAGAAGAAGGCATCATTAGTCCAGCTAATGATATGGGTAAGCGAAAAGTTTTGGAGACTGTCGAAGAAGAATACTTTTAAAAATCTTTTGATATTTTTTTCAAACAATATCTTTATCTTATAAAGAAGGGTATTTATTCGTCGTTGATCACTTAAGTTATGAATTATAAAGTCAATTAAGTATTGCTTGGGAGCATTTTTTATGAAAACGTCTTTTTTACTGCAAAGAAGAGTCTTTGGGTTGGTGGGAATTATTATCTTTTGGTGTTTAACTGTTCCTGCTTTTTCGCAAGCCTCTAATAAAGTGGCAAAGGCGCAGAATGTTGTGAACCATTTTGCGGCAATCAAAACAATGACAGGTGATTTTATTCAATTTAGTCCAAAGGGAAAGATGTCTCAAGGAACGTTTTATCTAGAGCGTCCAGGGAAAATTCGTTTCATTTACAAAAAAATGCCTTTACAGATTATTGCAGATGGTCAATTTGTGGGCATTAACAATCGGGCTTTGAATACTTGGAACTTTTCACAACTTTCGCAAACGCCAATGAAATTTCTGTTGGATGATAAAATTGATGTATCTTCTGGGCGCTTGTTCGCATTTCGCGAAGATCCAGGGGCCGTGACGATTGTTCTGCGTGATCAGACGATTGGGGCAGGGCAAATAAGGATGGTTTTTGATTCTAAAGGCTCTGCTTTGCGACAGTGGACAATTGTTGACCAACAAAATTTGGAAACTACTGTGCAGATTATGAATGTGCGGACAGACGTCCGGTTCGCTAATGGGATGTTCACACTTCCTTCGAAGAAATGAAGAAAGAGTGTTACGTCATTGGGATTAAAACAAATGTTCTTTCGTATTGCGACTTGGAATATTAATTCTATTCGTTTGCGTCTTGCACAGGTTTTTCAGTATTTGGAACTCTTTGCCGCAGATGTTTTGTGTCTACAGGAAACAAAATGTCCAGATGCTTTATTTCCAGTGGAGGCTTTTGAAGCAGCGGGTTATAAGCATATCGCATTGAGTGGACAAAAATCTTATAACGGGGTGGCTATTGTTTCTCGTTTGCCTTTTAAAAAGGTAGAAAAGCGTTTTTTTTGCCAAAACCAAGATTGCCGTTATATCTCAGTTATTGTGGAAGCCCATGGGAGAAGCTTGCGGATTCATAATTTTTATGTTCCTGCTGGGGGAGATATCCCTGATGCTGATGTGAATGAAAAGTTTCGTCATAAGCTTGATTTTTTAGAAGAAATGTCCTCCATTCGTGCGGATCAAGGCGATGGTCTTTCTTCTCTTTTGGTGGGAGATTTAAATATTGCTCCTTTGGCAGAGGATGTTTGGTCTCATCAGCAATTGTTGAAGGTTGTAAGCCATACTCCCATTGAAACCGAGCGTTTACAGGATTTGTGTTGTCAAGGTGGATGGGTTGATCTGATGCGGTTGCATATTCCTGTTCCTACCAAGCTTTACACATGGTGGAGTTATCGTGCTCGCGATTGGGCATTTACTGATTATGGGCGGCGGCTTGACCATGTTTGGTCTTCTCAAGATTTAGCCCCTTTTGTTGTAGATCTTTCGATTTTTCGTGATGCGCGCGGATGGGAACGTCCTTCAGATCATATTCCTGTGCAAACTGTATTTGATTTTTCACGTCAAGTTTGAAATAAGAGGTAAATAAAGTATTAATATTAAATAATGATTCTGAAAGAATGCGGGAGACTGGATGTATATCAGAAATCTCAAATGGGGCGCTTCTCGTGGATTATTTTTTAGTGTCTTGTTGTGTTTGCTTTTGTCAGGATGTATGGTTGGTCCTAATTACCAGAAAACATCTTTTCGTGTTCCAGCAGTTTGGGGAGAAAAATCTGCACAGACTGCACGGCAGCCCGTTGCGCTTGCCGGATGGTGGCGGCATTTGAATGATCCTGTTCTAGATGCGTTAATGGATTACGCGATTTCTGGAAATAATAATGTTGCTGTTGCCAAAGCTCGGGTACGTGAGGCGCGTGCGGGTTTAGGACAGGTTGTGGGAACTCTTTTGCCAAATGTGTCCAATTCAATTTCAGGAACCCGTAGTCGTTCTGGACAGTCTGATGCATTGTTCAACCAGTATAGTAGTGGTTTTGATGCAAGCTGGGAGCTTGATTTTTTTGGTGGGCATAAACGTGCGGTTGAAGCAGCGCGTTATGGCCTTGATGCGGCTGTGGAAGATATGCGCGCTACCATGGTGACATTACTAGGAGATGTGGCAACAAATTATGTGCAAATGCGTGGCTGGCAACAAAAGTTGTTTATTGTGCGGCAAATTGCTGTATCACAACGTAAAACTTATGAACTGATGCGCGCTAGATTAACAGCTGGTGATGTTTCTGAGCTTGATGTTTCAAATGCGCAAGCACAAATGGCAAATACAGAAGCAGATATATCACAGATGGAAGCGAATTTAGCAATGAGCGTTCATCGCCTTTCTGTCTTAACTGGTCGTGTGCCTACGGCATTGAAGGATCTTTTACAAAAAAATGCTAAGCATGCAAAGATTCCACAACCACGCTGGCCGATACCAGCAGGAATTCCAGCCGATATTTTGTTAACACGTCCAGATTTGCGACGGGCAGAGCGTCAATATGCGCAAGCGACAGCACGGATTGGTCAACGTGAAGCAGATCGTTATCCATCACTTACTTTAACAGGTAATATTTCGACAGCAGCAACGGCAATTGATCAATTATGGAAAAATTCAACGATTGGCTGGTCTTTTGGATCTGGTCTTCGTTTTCCTCTTTTTAATGGAGGTCAGGTCGAGGCTTCTATTGCGGTAGCGCGCGCGCAGCGTGATCAAGCTTTTATTACTTATCGAGCTGCTGTGTTGGAAGCTTTAGAAGATGTAGAAAATGCGCTTGTAAGATTAACGAAGGAACATCAACGCTTAGAAAAGCTAATCGTTGCGAATAAAGCTTCTCTTCATTCCTTAAAACTTTCACGGAACCTTTTTGAGAATGGAAATACTAGTTTTCTTGAATTGTTAAATGCTGATCGCTCTTATTATTCTGCACAAATGGCGCTTAAAGATAGCCGTGTTTCTTTGGTTACGCAATATATCACGTTGATGAAAGCATTGGGGGGGGGCTGGGATGGCGTTGTTGATGTATCGCGTCCAGAAGTCGTTGATAATGCACCTCGTTCGCGTGCAAAGGTAGGGAAATGAAAAAAAACTTACTCAAAAATTTCATTACAAAACACAAAAAACTTTCCTTCTTTTTAACTGCTATATTTCTCATTCTCTTGTTGTTATGGTTACGTTCTGTTTTTTTTGGAACATCTACTCCAACTTATATAACAGCGGTGGTGAAACGTGGGGATATTGAGGAAAGTGTTTTAGCTTCTGGTCTTGTACGTCCTTACCGGTTGGTGGCTGTTGGTGCGCGAGCAACAGGGCGTGTGGTGTCAATGCATGTTTCCCCTGGGAGTGTTGTGAAAGAAGGCGATCTCTTGGCAGAAATTGATCCTACAGATCAGGAAAATGATTTAAAAAGAAAAAAAGCAGCATTATCGCATTATTATGCGAGTTTGATAGAACAAGAAGCCTATCTTTCTCTTGCACAGAAAAATTTAGAGCGTCAGAAAAAAATGATTGAAACACGTGCGGTTTCACGTGCGAACCTCGATGAGGCTACGACACAGGTAAAAATACGCGAGGCGCAAATTGAACAACTTCGTCAGCAGATTGTGCAAGCACAAATTGATGTGGAGAGTGCAGAGGTTAATTTAGGTTATACACGCATCACTGCCCCTTCAGCGGGAACGGTTTTGGCAACAGTTGTGGAAGAAGGGCAGAATGTGAATGCGGTTCAGTCGGCGCCAACGATTGTTATTTTGGGTGATTTATCAAAGATGACGATCAAGGCGCAAATCTCAGAAGCAGATGTTCTTAAAGTCCGAGCTGGACAACCACTTTATTTTACAGTTCTAGGTAATTCACAGCGTCGTTATGAAGGCGTTTTAGAAAAAGTAGAGCCGGCTCCTGAAGCAATTCGTGCTGATGTGAGTATTAATCCTGGTATGGTGAGTGGTTCTAGTGCTTTAATATCATCGGCTATCTATTACAATGGAATTCTACATGTTGATAATGCGGACAATTTTTTGCGAACCTATATGACTGCTCAAGTTCATATTATCTTAGGGCGCGCGCAGAATGTCTTGTTGGTTCCAAGTGATGCTTTACGCGATGAGACAAGAGAGCGTAAAGCATGGGTTTCTGTTTTGGTGGGGGAAAATAAGGTGGTTACTAAACAGGTGAGCGTTGGGTTGAATAATAAGGTTATGGCAGAGATTGTTTCAGGACTTAACGAGGGTGATGTCGTCGTCACTAGTTCGTCTGATGGAGTGATGCCAGAGTCTTCTCACATGCACAGCGAAGACGAGAGTTAAAGCATGAGCACAAATCAAGCAGATGCTGTCTTCGTCTTGGAAAATATTGTGCGCAAATTTCCTGCGGGCGAAGCGTTTGTTACCGTTTTGAAAAACATCAATCTTACCATTAAACGTGGTGAAATGGTGGCAATTGTAGGTGCTTCCGGTTCAGGTAAATCGACCTTGATGAATATTTTAGGCTGTCTTGATCGTCCAACTTCTGGTCGTTATTGGATCTCTGGTAAAGAAACAGCTTCCCTTTCTGCGGATGAATTGTCGGCTTTGCGACGTAATCATTTTGGTTTTATTTTTCAGCGTTACCATTTGTTGAATGAATTGACAGCTCTTGGTAATGTTGAAATTCCGGCTATTTATGCGGGATGTGCCGTGGAAGCAAGGAAACAGCGGGCACAGGATCTTTTAACGCGTTTGGGCATGGGTGATCGGATAAATCATCGTCCAAATCAGCTTTCTGGTGGTCAGCAACAACGTGTTTCTATTGCTCGGGCGCTCATGAATAATGCGGAGGTCATTCTTGCAGATGAACCAACTGGTGCATTGGACAAAAAGAGTGGGCAAGAAGTATTGCATATTTTGGATGAACTTCATCAAGAGGGGCGTACCATTATCATTGTAACCCATGATATGCAGGTGGCTGAAAGAGCAGAGCGTATTATCGAAATCAGTGATGGGGAAATTATTGCTGATAAGCAGTCAAGGGTTGCAAAAACAAAAGTTGGTGGAAAATCTCTTCAGGAACAACAAAATCTAAAAGGCCAACAAAAACTGGGCTTTTTTCGTTCTTTTGTTGAGCGATTCCGTGAGGCGTTTGTGATGGCTCTGTTGGCAATGAATGCACATCGCATGCGGACTTTTCTAACAATGCTTGGGGTGATTATCGGTATTGGGGCGATTATTGCTATGGTGGCTTTAGGGAATGGTACACGAGAGAAAATTCTGGAAAATTTTAAAAGTTTGGGTACTAATACATTAACCATTTTTCCTGGTAAAAGTTTTTCTGATCCACAAGCAGAAAAAATAACCAGTTTGGTTGAAGCTGATGCAGAAGCCTTGTCTGGATTACCTTATGTTTCTGGTGTGACACCACAGATTTCAGCAAGCTCGAAAGTGCGTTTTGGTGCAGTTGAAGTCAATGCCATTATTGCGGGGGTGGGAGAACAATTTTTTCAGACACAGGGGCTCAAAGTTTTCAAAGGACAGTTTTTTGATCAAAAAAGTGTCCATGATCGGGCGGTTGATCTCGTGATCGAGAAAGAAGCATTGTCTGTTCTTTTCCCCCATAGCCATGAAAGCCCCCTTGGAAAGGTGGTGAATGTGGGTAATGTTCCTGCGCGTATTATTGGTGTTGTTGATTCGCAAAATAATGCAAGTGGAGATACATCAAATACTTTACAGCTTTATTTACCCTATACAACAGTGCAGACGCGTTTTCTTGGTACAACAGAAGTTCGTGCAATTATTGTTAGGATTGCTGATGATATTGATTCATATTTAGCGGAGACCATGATAAAACGTTTTCTCATTATGCGGCATGGCGGGGAGGATTTTTTCATTAGAAATTCTGAATTTTTCCGTGAACGTGTTATGGAGAGTACAAATATTTTAACACTTTTAATTTCTTCAATTGCAGCTATTTCCCTGGTTGTGGGGGGTATAGGGGTGATGAATATTATGTTGGTCACTGTTTCTGAGCGGATCAATGAAATCGGCGTGCGTATGGCAGTTGGTGCACGGCAAAGTGATATTTTACAGCAATTTCTCATTGAAGCGATTTTGGTTTGTGTGATTGGTGGTGGTTTGGGAATCTTGCTTGGACTTTCTATAGGTGGCTTGTTTCTTCTGTTTAAGGCACCTATTCATTTGGTTTATACTATTGAATCGATCATTATGTCTCTTACTTTTTCAACCCTCATAGGAATATGTTTTGGCTTTTCTCCAGCGCGGCAAGCTTCACGGCTTGACCCTGTTGTCGCCCTTTCACGCGATTAAGCTTTATCAATTGGGGCATGTTTGTTCGTGATGCTTTCCACTTGGATGAAGCATTTATGAAGCGAAACATGAATGGAAAAAGTTTAGCATTATTTGCTGCTCTATTTTAGAAAACGCTTTGTTCATTAAGTGGAGCGTACCACTAGAGGTGAACGTTTTATAAGGCACCCCATCATGTGAGATATGGTAGGCATATAAGCCTTCTTGAGGCATTAAATGTTTTGAGAATGCATGATGAATATTTTAAATCTTTCTTGTCGAGTCTTATGGAAGTAAATCCTATTAAGGAGAAATTAAATAGAACCCGTTAGAATGAGATTGCTTGCAGACTGAATTTTGTTAAAAATTCTCGTCTTCTGAGATGTGAAGAGGAGGACAAATAAAATATACTGCGCGACGATTCTTAAGATTTAACCTAAAAAGAGGCGGGGGAAGTGAATAGTATATCTGCTAACAAACAAAAGAACAAAAAAGAAGGTTGATGCCAAAAACAGCTTAAACCTCCGTTCTTCCAAAAAAATGAACTGGTATCGAGATAGTTGAGCAGTTTAAGAGGTTTCGTTTAGTCTTTTTAAGGTTTTCGGAAAAGAGGTTATGAGGATTTCTCACTTTTAGTTTTGCAGAAGGTGGTGCAAATTATAGGTGTTTAGGTTTATGCAAATAAATTATGATCGTGCTCAAGTTTTAAAATGTGACCTAAGACACAGCCATTTTCTGTTCCTTTATGCGAGTAACTTAGCTTTCTTTAGAATATTTTGTTTAAGGCATCGCTTTTTTCTGCCTTATCTCATGATTTTGGAGCTGAAGGATAAACAAGCCATTTGAGTTTCTAGGGTAAGGATGCCGTCAGATACTCGGTAGGGGGCGCGTGATCTTAAGAACTAATACCGTGAGATGCGGGTTTGATTTCATGAGTTTGGTGAGGACAACAAAAAGTTTGAGAGGCGGATAGCTTCTTATTTTGAATGATGTATGAATGAAAGGGGCTTTCATTTATTGAAAAAGAATAAGCTCATATTCAGCAGATGTGAGATGAAGTAAGAGCATCGTAATACCAAGCTGCAGTTATGCTGCTAAAGAACATAATGGCGCTAGTGATGAGCAATGGTATGTCTAGTTGGTATGGTATTCTTCCTCCTGCTACAAGTTCGATACAGAGCGCCATTGTGTTGCACATTAACACTCTTGTTTTAAAGAAACATTTCTCAAGGTATCCAAGCCTATTTTGCGACGCTGTTCATGGTAAATCTATTGAGCACCTCCATCTTTACGCTTATGAAGTAATAAGCCGGCACCATCATTATATTTGCCAGCTCGTGGGTGTTGCGATAGACCTTGCATTAAGGCGGCGGTTCATAAGAGCCATTTTTAGTCATTTCTTGTACAGTTTTTCTCCACACACTCATCCCGCTTGTGATGTGCAAGCAGGTGGTTTTGATTGATTCAAGATAAACAGATTTGAAATGAGAAAATCTTACGTTATTCAGAGTTCTAATTTAATATGAATGACGCTATATTATCATTATAAATCAATATATTGTACATATAAAAAAGAATTCTAAAACCACCCGCTATAAAGTATAAGAAGCGAATAATTAGTCTACGAAAGAACAAAAGAAAAAGAAATATTTCAAAAATCAATATTTTGAATATCACGACTAATATTTTGCGTATTATAGTGAAATTATATGCATGATCGTTCGTAAAATGCGCTGTTTTGTGTGTGGAGTTTCTTCCTTGGTGTCTTGTGTGTTCGCAGGTGTCCTATCCATTTCCTCCTCTCATTCTTAAGCTAAATCCTAAAATTATTGCGCACTTTATTGTGTATTCTTAACAAAAGGCAAAAAATATTTTCAAAATCATCACGCCTTACCGTTTATTTCCATAGGGATATAGACATCAATAAATGCATCATATGATTTGGGGGATACTCAAAAAGATCAAAAGATTCTCTCTTGTTGATTTAATTAAGCATAGAAGAAATATCTTAAAATCAAGCAATTTTAAGCTTTTTTTAAGTTTTTTGGGTAGAACAAGAGGCATTAATGAATAGGTCTAGATTCGATAATTGAAGATGTTTTTAATAGAGAGAAAAGCATGACGACGCTGCAATCGCTTTTACAGAGCTATCGTGATGAAGCGCGTACCGAACGAGATAAAGGTACATATTTTGAGCGTTTTGCTCTTGCTTATCTGACACATGATCCTCTTCAGTCTGGGTGTTATGAGAAGGTTCAAACCTTTAAAGATTGGGCTCATGAAAATGATTGGGATGGTCGTGATACTGGTATCGATCTTGTGGCAAAGCTTCGTGATGGAGGGGGTTTTGCGGCAATCCAATGTAAATTTTATGATGCAGCCTATCGGATTAGAAAAGCAGATATTGATAGTTTTATTTCGGCATCAGGGAAAGCTCCATTCAAGCGGCGTGTTATTATAGATAGTACTGAAAGTACTTGGAGTGATAACGCTGAAACAATGATACGGGGGCAGGATATTCCTGTTATACGGATTAATCTTTCCGATATACAACAAAGTCCGATCCGTTGGGAAACTTTTGCAGCCCAGGGCAAAGTTGTTTTGGAGGATAAAAAGAAAATCCGTCCACATCAATTGGAAGCATTGCGTGATGTGCGTGCTGGGCTTGCTCAAGCAGATCGGGGGAAGCTTATTATGGCTTGTGGTACTGGTAAGACATTTACCAGTCTTAAAATTGCTGAGGATTTGGCGGGTGAAGGCAAGTTTGTTTTGTTTCTTGTTCCTTCCTTGGCACTGATGTCACAGACGGTTCGTGAATGGACAACGGATGCAGGAATCGGATTGAGATCTTTTGCTGTTTGTTCCGATACACAAGTGGGAAAGCGTCGTAAAAATAGTGATGATGTTGCTGAAATTGATGTGTTTGATCTTGCTTTTCCGGCGACAACCGATGCTGCTAAACTTGCAGAACAGGTGGCGAAGAGTGTTGCAGATAAGATGATCGTGGTGTTTGCAACCTATCAATCTATTCAGGTGATTGCTGATGCTCAGAAAAACTATGGTTTGCCAACATTTGATCTTATCATTTGTGATGAAGCGCACCGTACAACAGGGGCAACGCTGGTGGGCGAGGATGAATCCAATTTTGTTAAGGTGCATTCCAATGATGTTATTCGTGCCAAGAAACGCCTTTATATGACAGCGACACCACGTATTTTTGGTGATAACGCAAAAAGTCGCGCGAATGAAGTTAATGCTGTTCTTGCTTCTATGGATGATGAAAAGCTTTTTGGTAAAACACTTTTTTATCGGGGTTTTTCATGGGCAGTACAAAATGATCTTTTAACAGATTATAAGGTTATTGTCTTAGCAATGGACGAAAAATTGGTCAGTTCCGCTGTTCAGAAGCGCCTTAGTGATAGCGATACTGAGCTTATTCTTGATGATGCAACAAAGATTATTGGCTGTTATAAGGCTTTGACAAAACAAAATATGAAGGCTGATGTTGGTGCGGATTTATATCCTATGCATCGTGCTTTAGCGTTTTGTAAAACTATTAAAAGTTCTGAACTTGTGCGTGATGAGTTTTCTACGGTTGTTAGAGAATATCTTGATTATACGAAAGAGGATACAGAAAATGAGCATTTTCTGAAGTGTGAAATTGAGCATGTTGATGGCACTTTTAATGCGAAGGATCGTGGTGCATTACTTGACTGGTTGAAAGCTGATAGTGGTGAGGATGTTTGTCGTATTTTGACCAATGCTCGGTGTTTGTCTGAGGGGGTGGATGTTCCGGCTCTTGATGCGATCATGTTTTTAAATCCACGCAAAAGCCAGATTGATGTTGTGCAAGCGGTTGGGCGGGTGATGCGTCGCTCTGAAGGTAAAAAGATGGGATATGTCATTTTGCCAATTGGTATTCCTCCTGATACTCCAGTGGAACAGGCTTTGAACAACAATGATAAATATCGGGTTATCTGGCAAATTTTAAATGCTTTGCGTGCGCATGATGATCGTTTTGATGCGACGATTAATAAGGCATCCCTCGGGCAAGATATCAGCAATGTGATTGAGATTATTGGTGTCACGCAGAGCACTGAGTTACAGGCTGTTACGGCTGTTGTAGACAATCTTCCGGTTCGCTCACAGCCTGCACGAGCGGGAATTGGAAGTCTGGAGCATGATTGCTTTCTTACAGAGCAGGTAAACGAGGAGCTTTCTTTCTGCGTAGATGAACTTTCTCGTGCGATTTTGGCAAAGATCGTTAAGAAATGTGGGACACGTGATTATTGGGAGGATTGGGCGAGCAATATTGCTGAAATTGCTAAGAATCATATCACGCGCTTAACAGGCATTCTGGCAGAGCCAAATACTGAGGCGCGTCAAGCCTTTGACAGGTTTGTGGCAGAACTGCGTGATGACTTAAATGATGCTGTTACAGAAGCTGATGCGATTGAGATGTTGGCACAGCATATTATCACGCGTCCTGTCTTTCAGGTGTTGTTTGAAGGCTATCAGTTCACACGTGAGAATCCTGTCTCGCGTGCTATGCAGCGTATGCTTGATGTGCTTGATGAGGCAAATCTTGATAAGGAATCCAAAGATCTGGAAAAATTTTACGCAAGTGTAAAATTACGAGCCAGTGGCATTACGGATCCAAAAGCAAAACAGAGGTTGATTGTAGAGCTTTATGATAAGTTTTTTCGTTATGCTTTTCCACGCACTGTAGAAAAATTAGGCATTGTTTATACCCCCGTCGAGGTTGTGGATTTTATTTTGCACTCTGTCAATGATGTCTTAGAGCAAGAATTTGGGCAAACGCTTGGCTCATCGGGTGTGCACATCATGGATCCCTTTACTGGAACGGGGACTTTTATCACACGGCTTTTACAATCGGGTTTGATAAAACTAGAGGAGATGAAACACAAATTTTGTCGTGAAATTCATGCCAATGAAATCGTGCTTTTAGCCTATTATATTGCAGCCATTAATATTGAGACGACCTATCATGGTCTGATGGGGGGCGATTATGTTCCGTTTGAGGGAATTTGTTTGACCGATACATTCCAGCTTTATGAGCAAGAAAAAGACCTGATCAGTGATTTGCTGGTGGATAACAGTACACGTCGGGCGCACCAGAAGGAACTGGATATTCGTGTTATTGTTGGCAACCCCCCTTATTCTTCTGGACAAAAAAGTGAAAACGACAATGCGCAGAATATTGGCTATCCTAAATTGGATCGTCGCATTCGTGAAACTTATGCTGCTCAATCCAAAGCAAGCAATGTTAATGGACTTTATGACAGTTATATTCGTGCCATTCGTTGGGCAAGTGATCGCATAAAAGACTGTGGTGTTATTGGTTTTGTGACAAATTCAGGTTTTATCAATGGATATTCTACGAGTGGATTACGAAAAGAATTGAATGAAGAATTTTCGAGCATTTATGTTTTCAATTTGCGTGGTGATATTCGCAAAAATATGATGAGCAAAGGAGCTGCTCGAGAAGGGCAAAATGTTTTCGGAAGTGGAAGTATGGCAGGAATCGCTGTGACACTATTTATTAAAAATCCAAATGTCACGGAGCATTGCAAAATTCACTATTACAATATTGGTGATAATCTCACGACAAAGGAGAAATTATCTCAACTTCAGCGGTTGGGTAGTGTTGGCGGTATCAAGCGTGAACACGGCTGGCAGATGATTACGCCAGATGAATATGGCGATTGGCTGAATCAGCGCAACAGTGATTTTAAAAAATTTCTGGCCTTAGGTGATAAGAAAGGCAGTGATAAAAAGCTCTTTGAAACGTTTTCTCGTGGGATTATAACTACTCGCGATGCCTGGGCATATAATTCAAGCCGTGAAAATCTAGCGAAGAATATGCGTAACACGATAACTTTCTATAACAATGAAGTGGAACGTTTTAATAATGTTTATGCGCATTCTGACCGCAAAGCACGTGCAAATGCTGTGAACGATTTTGTTGATACAGATACCCAAAAAATCAGTTGGAGCAGTAGTCTTAAAGAGGAATTGGTAAGAGGAAAGTTTTCTGAATTTGAAAGTAATTGCTTAGTTCAAAGTCTTTATCGTCCTTTTACACAACAATGGCTTTATTATAACCGTACTTTTAACGAAAGAGTATATCAAATGCCGCGTATATTCCCTATGAAGCAAGCGGTTGAAAACAGAGTAATACAAGTTACGGGAGTTGGAGCAAGCAGTGGATTTTCTGTTCTGATGACTAAGAATTTATCTAATCTTCATGCAATGGATACTGGTCAATGTTTTCCACGGTATGTTTATGAAGATGTTGCACCCTTAGGAGCTAAAAAAGGGAATCAGGTTCATTTGTTTGCAAATTTTGCAGAGGAAAGCAAAGAAACTGGTTTACAGCGGCGTGATGCTCTTACGGATGAAGGGTTGGCTTATTTTAAGGCAGCTTATCCTGGTGAAATGATTACAAAGGATGATTTGTTTTATTATGTTTATGGGATTTTGCATTCTGAAGATTATCGTGCTCGTTATGCGCATAATCTGTCTAAACAATTGCCGCGTATTCCAACAGTTAAAAAGGTAGAGGATTTTTGGGCTTTTGTTACAGCGGGGCGAAAGCTTGGTGATTTGCATATGAATTATGAAGAAGTTGAACCCTATCCCGTTACCTATAAACAGGGTGATCCAAGAACTTGGGTGATTTCTGATGAGAAGAGTTTTTATCGTGTTGAAGCAATGAAATTTGCTGGTAAGCGTGGTGCTATTGACAAAAGCACAGTGATTTATAATGCGCATATCACGATGCAGAATATTCCTCTTGAAGCTTATGAGTATGTGGTCAATGGCAGGTCTGCTCTTGAATGGGTTATGGAACGGCAGATTGTCAAAACGGATAAAGCGAGTGGGATTGTGAATGATGCTAATCGCTATGCTGTTGAGACGGTGGGTAATCCAGCTTATCCATTGGAATTGTTTCAGCGGGTTATTACTGTAAGCTTGGAAACAATGAAAATTGTGCGCAACCTGCCAAAATTGGAAGTGAGAGAAACTGAAAAGGTTAAGTTATCCATTGTGCGGTAAAACAGCGCTGTGTCGTAACAAACTGGCACTATCATACACCTTGCCAGCTCGTGGGTATTGTGACAGCCCTTGGCACTTGAGACAAGTTCATAAGAGGCATGCCTTTCTTGTACCGTTTTACGCTGCGCAGGCTCTCTTCCCTTGTGGTGTTCAAGTCCTGTGTGATGTGCAAGAAAATGGTTTTGATTGATTCAATAGAGAACAGATTTGAAATGAGAAAATCTGATGATATTGAGAGCTCTCATTCAAGTTGTAGCGTAATAAAATTTCATTATAAATCAATATGTTGTATGTAATAAAGCACCTTAGGCAGTGAGGTCACTAAAATTATGACGCATGAGCTTTAGCGGCAGTGATGAATATTCTCAGGCAGAGGGGTTTTCTTGTCGAGCTTTATGTGAGTAAACCATATAAATGGGGAAGCTGAGAGGAACCTGTCCAGAGAAAGTGAACTGTTTACAAATCGTTGCTGATAGGAATCATCGTCCTTTGAGATGTTGAGAGGAAATCACAATTCTCATGAAATCTGTCCTTTGAGATGTTCTGATATTGAAGTGAGCAGGTGGAACGCGTTAGACAAGAAGCTGAGTTATTATTGTTTACAGATCAATAGAGT
>NZ_JBHIOI010000011.1:32318-33729 GCF_042195415.1 Bartonella sp. CE47NXGY
TGTTCTGATATTGAAGTGAGCAGGTGGAACGCGTTAGACAAGAAGCTGAGTTATTATTGTTTACAGATCAATAGAGTTTAAAAGTTTTCGTTCTTTTTGGGAGAGGAAACCAGACAAAAGGTGATCTTAGAGAGCGAAATGATTTCAAAAAAGATTGCGATAAAAAACGTAGGGTATTTGTCGCGGTGTGCGTTTTGAGCTTATTCCTATCTGTGATCTAAAATGCTCTTATGAAGATGCTTTTTAGAATAAGAGATTGTTACTAATATATTGACTTATAATGATAGTTTAATGTTCTCTCTGTTAAATGAGAAATCTAAGTATTATAAATTTTCTTATTTTAAATCTATTAAAATTACTTCTTTGCATGTCATATGAGGTTGGTATGTTCGTGTTTAAGAAAGGCGTAATGTATGCCTCTTACCAATCATCCCAAGAGGTTTAAGAGAAATCGTAATACTTGAGAGGCGGCAAAATATAGGGTGGGGCGGTTTGCATTTTTTATGAAGGGTAAGACAGTGGTATAAATAGATTTTTATGACAAGTTTGATTTTATAGCTATCTGGGAAGATTTATTTACAAGAGCTGTCTTCTATATTGGGGATGGCATTAGATAGATCACGTGTTGTGAGATCAAGTTTGGGATGTAAGAGATGTTTTTTGGTTAATGTGCAAGACAGTGACACGTGTATCGGGGCGTTGTGCTTTGTATGGGGGGAAGTTCTGGCGGGCTTTTATGGCGGTAATTCGTGTGGAAAGGTATGGAGAGAAAGGTAAAGCAGTCAGAGGGTAGCAAGGTTTAAAGTCACAAGAATAAAGATCAGGGAGAAAGGTCAGAATGCGGTTCTGATATAGACTTGGAGCGTTTTAATATATTGGAATATAAGAATGCGGATTTGATTGATCTGTTGTATTGCGCTTTCAGCATTGTTCTTTTTAACAGGATAGGCAATGAAATGGATATCAGGCATTAAATATTTAAGTTCTCGCATTGAGCGCCACACATGGTAATCATGGGTGACGATATAAAGGGTTTTATAGTGGTGTTTTTTGATCCAATCGGCGCTTTCTTTAGCATTTCCTCTGGTGTTAATCGCTTGATGCCCGATGTCAATACAACAGGAGATAAGCCGTGGGGTAATATGCATGTTGTACATGAGACTTTTCAGATTGGTTGTGGTGTTTACGCCACTGATGAGGAGACGTGAACCAAACCCCCTTTGTAAGAGATTAAGTCCTGTCTCTATTCGGTTTTCTCCGCCTGTAAGCACGATAATGGCATCCGCTTTGGGGAGAGGTGTTGGGGGAGAGAGTCGTTCAGTTTTTTCAGAAAAAATAATAAAACCGCCCCAGAAAATTAAAACAATGATTGAAAGAGTAAGGGTTGTCGGTGGAAAATAGCGAAATAAAA
>NZ_JBHIOI010000011.1:33829-44623 GCF_042195415.1 Bartonella sp. CE47NXGY
AGAAAAGAAACGAAAATAATAAGAAAAATGATTTTTCCGTAGGGGATGGAACTTATGGAAAGATGTCCAAACAAAGCTGTTACTTGGCTAGCTTCTACTCTTCCCAAGTTATAATTCGTCCAGAGACAAAAGGCTGAAAATAGAAATATGCTTGTGAGACCACCATATAAAGCACCACGCAGCGCAGTTTTAAAAAAATGCCAGTCAAATTGGCGAGCAATGAAAAGAGTTTCAGTACCAAGGAAATATAAGACATTGATAATATGTGTATTTTCTGCCAATGCATTGCGGGTGGCAAAAATGATGGTGAGGATAAGAGAGCCTAAAACCAATGCTAAAATTGAAAAACCAATGAAAACAGTGGTGTGTGCCATGGTCGCAAAACGATGAACCCAAACACGGTGATCATCAAATTGACCTCCTGGAATTTGGGTTTTAATGGCGTGATTAATGGCTGAAAAATTGATTTTTTCATCCCCATTCAGGGTCACAATGATGAGGCGGGGAAGGGGTAGTTCATTGACATTGAAGCCTGTTCCAAGCCATGGCTCCAGTAACTTTTCTGTAGCTTTTTGGTCAACAATTTTTGCATCTTGTACACCAGAAAATGTTTTAACCAATTGTACGGCATCACGGAGTGCTTTGTTGATATCAACATTGTCAATGGGGCGTATTTGTATTGTTGCTTCATAGCTAATCTGATTACTCCAATTTTGGGCGGCACGTTGGACCAAATCAACACCGATTAAGGTGAGGCTTGAAAGAAATGTCATAATAGCAATCACGGCAACTAATGCTTTTCCAGAAATATTACCACTGGGAATAATCGCTGTTGTATTTTTTTTATTGCTTGTAAAAATGGGGAAAGACTTATTCATGAATCGTCATCCGTCCGTTATGGAGAAGCATACGCCGTGCTGCAACTTGTTCCATTAAGGCAATATCATGGGTAGCAATGATAACAGCTGTTCCAAAACGATTTAATTCAATAAACAAACGCAGTAGGCGTTTTGCCAAGGGCGGATCGACATTTCCGGTGGGTTCATCGGCAAGTAGAATTTCAGGTTGATCAATGAGTGCGCGTGCAATGGCTACCCTTTGTTTTTCCCCACCGGAAAGAACCGGTGGTAAAACATGAATATGATCTCCAAGACCTACCCAACAGAGAAGATCTTCCACTTCACTGCGATAGGTTGCTTCTTCTTGTCCTTTAATGCGTAAAGGTAAGGAGACATTTTCATAAGTGGTCATGTGGTCGAGTAAACGAAAATCTTGAAAAACCACCCCGATACGTTGTCGCAGCGCAGGGAGCTCTTGTCGTTTGAGTAATGCTGTGTCTGTTCCAAAGAGATCAATATGACCGCGGGTGGGTTTGAGTGCTAAAAACATAAGACGCATCAGCGACGTTTTCCCTGCTCCAGAGGCACCTGTGAGAAATTGAAATGATCCAGGAGGAATATGAAAGCTAATATCACGAAGGACCTCAGGGCCCATTCCATAGCGTAGGCCGACATTTTCAAAATGAATCACTTTTTATTATTACTCCTGATTTTATATTGCATCATTTATTCTAAAAACTCTTACTTTCATTGCTTTAGATTTTTGTTGTAAGCTTGTTTATTTTAGATTTCATGGTTTTCAATATTTTTTATACACCCTCGTTATAGATAAATATTTTTGCTCAAGAATATTATCACTTATACTTTCTTTTTTTAGCCTTATTTATGATTTTAGCAGGAATTTCAAAGGGATTCTAGCATAAACATCAGAACTATTTTTCCTTCTTACTCAGAGGCTTTTTTTGCATTGAGTGGACATTAGGTGATTTTAAAAAGCTATGTTGCTCTTTTTATCTTACTTTCTTATTCTTGTTCGCATCCCAATCCTGAGGTTTTTGCTTAAATTATTTCTTACCTGTTATGAAAAAAAGCGTTTGTTGTTAGAATGATTGAGCTTCTCGTGAATTGTTTTATTTTTTATTCTCCTCGGTGGTTTTCGTAATAATGCTGAGATAATTTTAGCAAAAAAAACAAAAACCACCGTATGTTGTATTGCGTCGTGTTTTTTAGTTTTGTCGGTTGGCAATCAGATCTTCAACAACTTGTGGTTCGGCAAGGGTTGAAATATCTCCGAGAGTATCAAAATCGTTTTCAGCGATTTTTCGTAAAATACGTCTCATAATTTTCCCTGATCGCGTTTTGGGAAGCTGCGGAGCAAACTGAATTTTATCCAATATGGCAATAGAGCCTATTTCTTGTCTCACATGCTTGATAAGGTCTTTTTGCAATTCTTCACTTGGCGCTGTTCCTTCCATGAGGGTCACAAAACTATAAATTCCTTGTCCTTTAATGGGATGCGGGTAACCCACAATAGCTGCTTCTGATACAGAGGGATGAGAAACAAGAGCTGATTCAATTTCAGCGGTTCCTAATCTGTGCCCCGAGACATTGAGAATATCATCAACTCGTCCTGTGATCCAATAATAACCGTCGCTATCGCGCCTACAGCTATCGCCTGAAAAATATTTTCCTTTATAGGAGGAAAAATAAGTTTGAATAAAGCGTTCATGATCCTTATAAAGTGTGCGCATTTGTCCTGGCCATGAATCACTGATACAAAGAGTGCCTTCTGCTTCACCTTCTAAAACATTGCCTTGGGCATCAACAATTTGGGGTTGAACACCAAAGAAAGGACGTGTGGCCGATCCTGCTTTGAGGGGGGTTGCACCAGGCAAGGGTGTGATCATATGCCCTCCTGTTTCCGTTTGCCACCATGTATCGAGAATCGGACAACGGTCATTTCCAATTATATGATAAAACCATTCCCATGCTTCTGGGTTAATAGGTTCTCCTACTGTGCCTAAAAGACGCAACGACGTCCTGTCTGAGTGTTCAACAAATGAATTTCCTGCTCCCATTAAGGCGCGGATAGCTGTTGGTGCGGTGTAGAGTGTATTGACTTGATGCTTGTCGACAATGTGCCAAAATCTTCCTTTGTCAGGAAAGGTTGGTGTGCCTTCAAACATTAAAGTGGTCGCACCATTGCATAAAGGTCCATAAACCAAGTAAGAATGACCGGTAATCCAACCAATATCAGCTGTACACCAGTAAACTTCATCGGGGTGGTAATCAAAAACATATTGGTGAGTCATCGAGGCAAAAACAAGATAGCCTGCTGTGGTATGCAAAACACCTTTGGGTTTGCCGGTTGAGCCTGAAGTATAAAGAATAAAAAGCGGATCTTCAGCGTTCATTGGTTCTGGTGGACAAGCTGTTTTGGCATGAGCTATCTCTTCGTGGTACCAAAAATCACGTCCCTCTATCCATTGAATGGGTCCACAAGTCCGCCGTATAACCATGACTTGGTCCACATGCACGTTTTGGCGCGCTGCTATCTCAATAGCATGGTCAACGTTGTCTTTTAAGTTAATCCGTTTGCCGCCACGCAAGCCGTGATCAGCGGTAATCATAAAGGTTGATTCACAGTCAACAAGGCGTCCTGCTATTGCTTCAGCAGAAAAGCCAGCAAAAATAACCGAATGAATAGCTCCAATGCGAGCACAAGCAAGCATAGCATAGGCTGCTTCGGGAATCATAGGAAGATAAATGGTTACTTTATCGCCTTTCTTAATGCCACGACTTTTCAAAAGATTGGCAAAACGACAAACATGTTCATAAAGCTCGTTATAGGTTATTTTTTTATCATGATAAGGATTATCTCCTTCCCAAATGAGCGCGATTTTGTCTCCATGGGTTTTCAGGTGGCGATCAATGCAATTATAGGTAACATTTGTTATCCCATCTTCGTACCATTGAATGGAGACATCTCCGTTAAAAGAAGTGTTTTTTACTTTTGTAAAAGGTTTAAACCATTCAATGCGTTGACCATGTTTTGCCCAGAAGCTTTCTGGATCATTAATGCTTTCTCGATACCATTGTTGATAAGTTTCCTCATCGAGTAAAGTATTTTTTTTGATCTCTTCTGATATTGGATAAATTTTTTCAGTCATGTTTCCCTCTTTTTATTGTTTGGAAAAATCTGCCTCTGTATTTTTGTATGGTTATATTTGTGGCAGAGTTTTCCCAAAAGCTTTTCATTGTGAGGTTAGACTAAATGACAAAGTTTAGAATAGTCAATTTTTTAAATCTGATACGTTTGTATTCAAAGAGAGTATTTTATGCTTTTAGGATACTCAAATATAGCAAAACCTATTGCGGTATAGAGCTTTTTATAAACACACTAAGACATTTAAAAAATGTCTATTATAAAATATTTCTCAGAATTTGATATAAACCAATATCGTTAAATAAAAGACTCATAAGAAAGAATACACAGCTTATTAATAATGATTTTTTTAGAGAATCTTTCCAACTATAATAAATAAACTTATAATAAAAATATATATAAAACCAGAAAAAAACGTTGCTATAAGCGATTCAATAATTTTATGAGTAAAATCTGTCATTATAAATGATAACCACTCATTAATAGTATCGTCGCTACTTTATTCAGCGTGCTCGCAACTCATTCAATAAAGATTAATATAAACCGAAATATCTACGCAAAATATCAGAAATAAAGGAAATAATAACTGACGATAATGCCATTATAATAGACAATTTCCAACTCACACCACTGAATATTTTAAAAGGAATGGCAATTATAGGAGTAATTATAATTAACATGCAAAACATTCTTACAATTTCATAATGAATATCTATTATAACAAAATCCTAGTTATAGTAATGAGATTAATAAATACTTTTGAAAAAATTTGTTCAGTGTACTCGAAACTCATCCGATAAATATTAATATAAACCGAAGTATCTACACAAACTATCAAAAATAAATAGCACAACTCCTCCCGATAATGATGTTATGATAGATAACTTCCAACTCCGATCACAGAATACTTTGATAATACTAGTATAGAGAGATACAAATACAACAAGCATACAAAACATTCTTACGATTTCATAACGAATATTCATTATAGTAAAATCCTAGTTATATTATCTTATACTATTAGATATCTCTGAAAAATATTTTGTCCATAGATATTTGGTATATTCTTTCCAATATTTACAAAAATACTAATTTCAGAGATATCTTTGTCGCTATTCTCTATAAATTAGAACCAACATTCACGACCTTTTTCTATAAAGCCCAAAGATCATCTGCTAAGAATCCACCTGCGGCGCCTAAGAGTCTACCTGTAAATGCACCCGCTGGTCTTCCAGTTATACCACCTAGAATTGCTCTGCCTATTCCTCCATCAAAAGCTCCATGCCAACCCTCTTGCGCCTATGTGAGACATAAAATCATTAGTACTACATGTATTTCCATAAATGATAGGTGTTGAATCATGTATCGTATAAGTTAAACCTGAACCAAAATGTTTCAGTTTAATACTCCTAATATTATCTACATTAAAAATATTAATCATAATTATACATTTCAAATGTCTATCACGTATTTTTAGAGAAATTACAAATATAAACTTTAAAAATGGTGATAAAAATACTGTAATAAATAATAACTATATTGTATTAATACTTTTTTATATGTGAAATCTTCTTCTTAAGAAGATAATAATATTACTTATAAATTTTTAAAATATAAGTAATGACACCATGTTTTTCTTAATTAAAGTTTAAATTTAGAAAAATTGCGTGTATGAAAAGTTGAAGTTTTTCTCTTTGTTTAAGAGAACGACAAAGGAATAACGGCGAAGGAATATCGTTATTGAAATCGGTTTCATTACCATTGTTTTGCCTGCATGTATTATGCGCATATGCTTGGGATTAGTTCTTTTATTTTTCAGGCGGATATTGACTGTATTTACGCTTTGTAGAGCATAGAAAGCCTCTATGCTATCGTTGATCTTATAGATTGCTAGCATGTTGTTTAGCGCGGCTCTTGGTGCTCTATTGGGTATTTGAGATGTTTATTTTGCTCAAGTGACTTACATGAAAGAGTTTTGTTATTGTATTATGCAGCCATAAGCCTCTTTTGCCTGCTTTACGCCATTGGCATGCGGGGAAATTGTTTACGCATGTTGGAGAAGTTAAGAGAATGCGTGATTTTCAATGAAAATCATTGCGATAATCGTATTCAATATTCTTTTGCTATTAGTGATTTTGCGACAGTTTTTTCATTCATGCTCAACGCCCCTCTTATCATTTTGCTTTTATATAAGGATTTATTTTTTATGTTGCTTTTGCTGGAGAGGCGTTCAGAGGGGAGTAAAGTAGAGCCAATATGCGAGAATATGAGAGCCAAATTGTAATGCTATTTTGAAGCTATTGTACGTGTTGTGGATGTGCCGGTGAGAAATTTGAGAAGACTAGCTTTTTTGCTAGAATTGCTCCTTTATTGAGATTGAAGGGAATATTTTTCTCATTTCTGCTGTTTTTGGCTTGTTCGTAGAATCTTCAATGGGAATTTATATAAGGGGAAATTGCTTTACACAGGGCGTTTTCCAAATAAAGCAGAGCCAATGCGAAGGACGTTAGAGCCAAACTGTAGAGCGGTTTTGAAGTCACTGGACATGCCCATGGAAAGTTTTGGAAGACCGGCTTGTTTTGCCAGCTTTGCTAACAGTGCGAAATAGGGACCGGGATTTTCGTCTAAGGGGGGGATGCCCATAAGACCGATGATATCGAGTCCATAGTTGTTTTTGCATTGAGAAACAAAAGGGATCACTTCTTGGGGTGCAACACCACTTTTTTGCGGTTCTAACCCAATGTTGACTTGAACATAGCAGGGAAGATGCTTTTTTTGCTTTTGCATTTCGTCCATCAAAACTTTGGCTATTTTTTCACGATCAACCGTTTGAATAACATCAAAAATTTTGACAGCTTCAGCAGCTTTATTTGATTGTAGGGGACCGATGAGATGGAGTTTAATATTTTCAAATTGTTGACGTAAAGCAGGCCATTTTTGTGCTGCTTCTTGTACGCGGTTTTCTGCAAACAAAGATTGTCCTGCTTGCAAAAAGGGACGTATATCAGTGGCAGAAACAGTTTTTGAAACCGCGATAAGTTCAATTTCTTCTACGGGGCGTTGTAACTCTTGACATGTTTCAGCAATGTCTTTTTGAAGGTTTTGCCATGCTTCAATGGAAGGGGTATCGAGGGGTGTTTGTGTATTCATGTTTTTGTGCTTTACCGTTTTTGTTCAAGAGTTGGTCGTTTTTTTTAAAGTTTTATAAAATACTTAGGGAAATATTTCACGAAAATGTTGACGATGAGGTTAATCCATGGTCAAGCATAATAAAACAAGTTTTTTGGTTCAGTTTTATTAAAAGAGTATAATGGGAATGACGATTGAGCATTATAAGATAGGCGAACGCTATAATCCACGTGCGAGAGAAAAAAAATGGCAAAAAATTTGGGATGAAAAGAAAATTTTTCAGACTGTCCAAGAAGATGCTCGTGAAAAATATTATGTTTTAGAGATGTTTCCTTACCCTTCTGGGCGCATTCACATGGGGCATGTGCGCAATTATGCCATGGGGGATGTGGTGGCACGCTATAAACGCGCAAAGGGGTTTAATGTGCTTCATCCTATGGGGTGGGACGCTTTTGGGATGCCGGCTGAAAATGCTGCTATGCAAAATAAAGTGCACCCTAAAACTTGGACTTATCAAAATATTGCGGTGATGCGTGGGCAATTAAAACAATTAGGGCTCTCGATAGATTGGACTCGGGAATTTGCGACTTGTGATGTGGAATATTACCACCGCCAGCAAATGCTGTTTCTTGATTTTTATCAAAAGGGGTTGGTTGCGCGTAAAGTGGCTAAGGTGAATTGGGACCCCGTTGATCATACTGTTTTGGCTAATGAACAGGTGGTTGATGGACGGGGATGGCGTTCTGGTGCGTTGGTTGAACAGCGGGAATTGACGCAGTGGTTTTTCAAAATTAGCGACTTTAGTGAAGATCTCTTGGCAGGGCTTGAAGAGCTGAACCAATGGCCGGAAAAAGTTCGCACCATGCAAAAAAACTGGATTGGAAAATCACAAGGTTTGCTGATTCGTTGGGCCTTAAAGTCGGCGGGTGATGCTGATGATGTTTGTGAGAAATTTGATGAGGTTGTTTGTTATTCAACGCGTCCTGATACACTGTTTGGCGCTTCCTTTTTGGCTCTGTCTGTTGATCATCCTATTGCACAAGCTTTGGCAAAAAAAGACAAAGCGTTGAGTGCTTTTATTGAAAATTGTCGGTGTGGTGGAACGACAACGGCAGCACTTGAAACAGCTGAAAAACAAGGGTTTCTCACGCCCCTTTTGGCTGTTCATCCTTTCGATTCAACAGTACATATTCCCGTTTATATCGCGAATTTTGTGCTTATGGACTATGGAACAGGGGTTGTTTTTGGTTGTCCAGCTCATGATCAGAGAGATTTCGATTTTGCGCGTAAATATGATCTTCCAATAAAACCCGTGGTTTTGCCAAAAGGAGAGCAAGCAGAAGATTTTGTTATTACTGAAACACCTTATACGGGTGATGGGGTGATGATCAATTCCAGTTTTTTGGATGGTTTGACACCCCGACAAGCTTTTGAAGAAGCTGCTAAAAAGCTTGAAAAACAAATGCTCAATGGGCAACCGCAAGGGAAGAAAACAGTGCAATTTCGTTTGCGTGATTGGGGGATTTCACGGCAACGTTATTGGGGGTGCCCCATTCCCATGATCCATTGTACAACTTGTGGGGTTGTTCCTGTTCCACGTGCCAATTTACCGGTTGTGTTGCCTGATGATGTTACTTTTGATCAACCGGGCAATCCTCTTGCACGACATGAAACATGGCAGAATGTTACTTGTCCTTCCTGTGGTCAACCGGCCAAACGCGAAACCGATACCATGGACACATTTGTTGACTCTTCTTGGTATTATGCACGCTTTACGGCTCCTTTTACATCAGAACCTGTTGATAAACAAGCAACAGCTGAATGGTTGCCTGTGCAACAATATATTGGTGGAATTGAGCACGCGATTTTGCATCTTCTTTATGCGCGCTTTTTTATGCGTGCCATGAAATTGGTCGGTCATGTGACGGTCGATGAGCCTTTTAAGGGGCTTTTTACCCAAGGTATGGTGGTGCATGAAACCTATCGAGATGATCAAGGGTGGGTTTCTCCAGCAGAAATTTCGATTGTTGAAAAAGATGGAAAGCGGTGTGCTTATAAATTAACCGATCAAAGTGAAGTGACGATTGGTTTGATTGAGAAAATGTCAAAATCAAAAAAGAATGTCGTTGATCCTGATGATATTATTGCATCTTATGGCGCTGATACTGTGCGTTGGTTTGTGTTGTCAGATTCTCCTCCCGAGCGGGATGTCATTTGGACAGAATCTGGTGTTGAAGGTGCACATCGCTTTGTCCAGCGTGTTTGGCGCCATGTGGCTGTGAGTGCTTCTATTTTAAAGGATGTGGCGCCTTGTGCAGGGCATCAGGGAGCGGCTTTGGAACTCTCAAAGGTCGCACATCGCACGCTCCACGCTGTAGAAGATGATTTGGAAAAATTCGCTTTTAATCGGGCTATTGCACGCCTTTATGAATTCTTGAATATTATGGCGCCGTTGTTAAATAGGATAGAAAGTGTTGACGATGAAATGAAAGCTTCTTTACGTCAAGCCATGGATTTTTTTCTTGCTATGATTGCACCAATGATGCCCCATTTAGCAGAAGAATGTCATGCTGCTTTAGGGGGAAAAAATTTAATATCTGCGCTTGCTTGGCCTGTTTATGATCCCACGTTAACCGTTGCGGAATGCTATACTTTGCCAGTACAAATTAATGGTAAAAAACGCGGTGAGGTGAGCGTTGCAGCAACTGCTGATGAGGTGATGATTAAAGAAGCGGTTTTGGCTTTAGATTTTGTAAAGGCACAGCTGGTTGAAAAGCCTGTGAAAAAAATCATTATTGTTCCACAAAGGATTGTGAATGTCGTTTTTTAAAAGTTTTATTCTTGTCGTTTTAGCGGGCGTATTCACACTGTTGTGTGGATGCAAAGTTGAGCCGCTTTACCGTCAAGAGTTGCAGAGTGCAATGACAATGGATTCTGCTTCTTATGGGAATCCTGCTTCTGGATACCCTTCTGGACAAGCTTCTTTGGGATTAGCGCAAAAGCTTGCTTCTATTGTTGTGGAAGAACCTTCGGATCGTTTTGGACAAATGGTGCGCAACCATCTGCTTTTTCTTTTGTATGGAAATGGTGCTAAACCTTCTCTACCTGCTTATCAATTGGCATTACAGATATCCGTCTTTACAAGAGAATCTATGCAGATAGAGGTTGATTTCGAGAAAAAGAGAAAGGGACGACCTTCTGTTGGAACTGTTATGAGCAGAGCTTCTTACACTTTGCAGGATATGAAAAATACTCTTGTTGCAAAAGGAACAGCAATGATGAATGCATCTTTTGAACGCCTTCGTCAAGAATATGCAACGCTGCAAGCAGAAGAAGATGCAAAAAAACGTGTTGCGGAAGAGTTGGCTGAACAGATCTTTTTGTTACTTTCAAAAGATCTTTCCAATAAAAATTCTAGATATTAAGCAATATTTTGTCCTGTTTTTTTCCAGTCGTTGAGGAATATTTGCAACCCTTTGTCGGTGAGAGGGTGTTTGACCAGTGCTTTTAAGATTGCTGGTGGAACTGTTGCAATGTCAGCACCACTGAGTGCTGCTTCTTTGACATGATTAACGGTGCGGATTGAAGCGGCCAAGATTTGTGTTTCAAAGTTATAGTTATCATAAATTGTGCGAATTTCATGAAGCAGTTCACTTCCAT
>NZ_JBHIOI010000012.1:0-43420 GCF_042195415.1 Bartonella sp. CE47NXGY
ATGATTGATCATCTCAAATTGCGATTTTGAGCAGAAAAGAAAAAGAGGCTTTAAATGATCTTTGAAAGGCCTTTGAAAACCCTTTGAGAACCCCTTAAAAACTCTTTGAAAAAAATAAATTGGTACAAAACCTAGTGTCAAAATATACAAAACCTGCTGGCAAGCTACACAAGCTACAGGCAAGCTACAGGCAAGCTACAGCTACACTGCTGGCAAACTACAAACACAATAAAAAAGTAATGGTAGCGGAGGAGGGATTTGAACCCCCGACACAAGGATTATGATTCCTCTGCTCTAACCTACTGAGCTACTCCGCCAAAATAAGCAATCATAATTGTCAATAATTACATCTTTTGCGGATATAAGGGGTAGAATAGTAAGATGTCAAGCATCGTTTTTAAGCTTTTCTCTTGTCATTCTATTTTATCCTCGATATGTAAAAGTGTAATTTTCATATGATAAAGTAAGGTAAGGCATGAAAATGGTGCCACGTGTAGCGGTTTTAGGATGCGGTCATTGGGGTGAAAATCATATACGGACACTCCACTCTCTCGGGGCTTTAGCAGCAGTTTCTGATATTGATAATGATCGTGCTGCTAGTTTTGCAACACTGTATGGTGTAGAGGTTGTTACACCAGATGATCTTTTTACTCATCGAGATATTGATGCGCTGGTATTAGCGTTGCCGCCACAATTGCATACGCAAAATGTGCTCCGTGCTGTTAAAAATGGTAAAGATGTTTTGGTGGAAAAACCAATAGCCTTGAATGTTTCTGATGCTAAACGCCAAGTTCAGGAGGCTGAGGCCTATGAGCGAGTTTTTATGGTGGGCCATATTTTGCGTTTTCATCCAGCTTTTGAAAAAATGTGTGAATTGGTGAAAAACGGAGATGTGGGAGATGTGCGATATATTTATTCTCATAGATTAGGCTTTGGAAAATTTCACACACACAGTGATGCTTTATGGGATCTTGCCCCTCATGATCTTTCAATGATTTTGGCGTTGACAGGATGTGAACCTTCCGAAATTCGCGGTGAGGGGGCTGCTGTCGTTGATCAGATTTCTGATTTTTCTCATATTCATATGATTTTTCCAAATGGTGTGCGTAGTCATCTTTTTACTTCACGCTTGAGTTCTTATCGTGAGAGGCGTTTAACTGTTGTTGGAACAAAGGCTATACTCGTTTTTGATGATATGGAACCGTGGAGTCGTAAATTGGCAATGCACCATTTTGCCGTTTGGAAAGAAAATCAAGAGTGGGCTTTTAGCATGGATGAGCTGAATTACATTGATGTTTGTGAAGATTTGCCGCTTACTTGCGAATTACGGCATTTCCTTCATTGTATTGAAACGCGTCAATCACCTCGTACAAATGGTGATGATGCTGTTGCTGTTTTACGGATTTTAACAGCTGCTGATGTCAATTATGATAGATAAAAGAGATAGGTAGCGCTTTTGCATTCTTGTGATGATCAATGGAGTTAATATGCAATTCATCGACCTTGGGGCGCAGCGTGCGCGTATTGAAGATAAAATTAATTCTGCAATTGCGCATGTAGTCGCTAGTGGTAAGTATATTTTGGGGCCAAAAGTAACAGAATTTGAAGAGAAATTGGCAGAATATCTTGGCGTTAAACATGTGATTGCATGTGCTAATGGAACAGATGCTTTGAAGATGCCTCTTATGGCTAAAAATATTGGTCTAGGGGATGCTGTTTTTTGTCCTAGTTTTACATTTTCAGCAACGGCTGAAGTGGTTGCTTTGGTGGGGGCTGAACCTGTTTTTGTCGATGTTTTACCTGATACATTCAATATTGATGTTGAAAAACTTTCTCACGCTATCGAAATGGTAAAAAAAGAGGGACGTCTAAAGCCAAAGGCTATTATTGCCGTTGATTTATTTGGGCTTTCTGCTGACTATGTGCAAATTGCTCAAGTGGCTGCAAAGGAAAATCTTTTTGTAATTGAAGATGCTGCTCAATCTATGGGGGGGAGAAGCGATAATACTATGTGTGGTGCTTTTGGTGATGTGGCTGCTACAAGTTTTTATCCTGCAAAACCATTAGGATGTTATGGTGATGGAGGCGCTATGATGACCAATGATGATCATTTTGCAGAACTTTTACGCTCTATTTTGTTTCATGGTAAAGGTGAAACGCAATATGACAATGTACGTATTGGTATGAATTCGCGCCTAGATAGCATTCAGGCTGCAATTTTACTAGAAAAGTTTGCGATTTTTGAAGATGAAATGGAAAAGCGTGTAGAAATTGCTCAACGCTATTCCAATGGCTTAAGAGATATTGTTACAGTTCCAGAAATAGGAGAAAATATTCGTTCTGCTTATGCACAATATACGATTAAGGTAAAAGAACGGGATAAATTAAAAGATTTTTTACAAAAAAATTCTATCCCTACAATGATTTATTATAAAACTCCTTTACATCAACAGCCAGCTTATAAACACTTCCCTTATGTAAAAGATTCCCTTTCTGTTTCAGAGTCTTTAGGAGAGTGTGTTTTAAGTTTACCAATGCATCCTTACTTGACACAAACGGATCAGGATATGATTATCAAAAAAATAAGAGATTTTTATCACTCTTGAGAGCGTGTTTTTATCCTTAAAATTATGGTCAAAGCTTTATTGGTGATCCATCTTAGAAGGTATTTTTTGTTAGAGTGTGTGGCCAATGTTTTGGTATTATTTCCTTTCTAGGACCTATGAAATGTTGTCCTTTAGAGCGGTGATATGATTAGAAAGTGAAGCTTCTAGACAAGAAGATATTTTTTAACAGAACGGTATGGGCTAAGAAACTTTGTCCTTTAGCTTAGCAAAAAAGTCACGTTTAGTAAAAAGGATTTGGGTTATGAAAGTTACAATGAACCTTTGTTGATTTTACTCTTCATTTAAGGTGTTTTAAAAGATAACTTATTTAACAGGGCTTTTGGAGAGAAAAGTTATTTTTTGGCGAATACGTGATGCTAGGTCATTTTTGCTTTTGGATTTTTGAATCAATGTGTTGATGGGTGATGTATTCCCCTCTTGTAGCGCTATTTGAGCTGCCAATGTTGCTGCAAGTTCTTTTGTTTCTTCTCGGAGTTCTTCTAGCAATTGGTGGTTGGCGGTCGTGTCCAGCTCATGAGTTTGGATTTTTTGTAAGCGTTGCTGATAGTGTGCGACTTTTTCACGCATCATTTGTCTTTCCTTTGGAAGTGTATAGTGTGGCGATATTTTGTTTGATTGCTATCGCTTCTTTGGTGAGAGTATCTTTTGTGGGGAGGCATAGCCGATAAAATTGTTCTGTTACTTGGCTCAGTTGTATTTTTTGTTGGACATATTTTTTTTGCAAAAATTCGTACTTTTGTTGGTTGTTTGCTAATTCTACAGCATGTTGTGCACGAAGAAAATCGTGATTTGCTTCTATTTCCGCGAGTGATAATGGCATTTTCGCACAAACATCTTTATACGCAAAATGAACGGCTTTACGCCAAATAAAAGGAGATAAAAGCACCAGTAACCAGGAAGTGAAAGCAACTCCAAGTATAAAAAAAAGAAATGATTGAATAAGCATAATACCCCTTTTCAAATAAGAAACCGTTTAAAACGGATTCCATGTCGGTCTATGTGTTAATTTTAAATATCCTATATTGATACCAAGGCGTGCGCCGACTCCTGTACGTATTGGGATTAACAAGGTATTGTGGTATTTTAGGACATGAAAACCAACACCTGCAATTAAATAGGCCGAACCTGAAATACCACCATAGCGTCTCCATAAATTATTTATGCCATTAAGATTGTAAACTAAGATCATTAAACGGGAGCCTTGGCCGCCAAAATCCCATCCTACTGAGGGACCTTGCCAAAAAACTTTATGTTGACCATAGCTTTTGGTAAAAACCATTCCTTCGCCATAGGTTAATCCAGCAAAAAAGGCACCAGAAGCTTCTTCTCCTAAAATATAGGCATTGGGATAACCGTATTTTGAAAAAATATTTTGAATTGCAACAGCCAGACCACTGGCTGTTTTTCCAAAAAAAATATGACCAGAATCAATAATTTCTTGGAGTGAATAATGAGGTTCGTTTTGCTCTATTGGTTTTAGTCGAGCTTGTGTAGTGTTTATGGTGATGAATAAAAGGAAGATTAAAGATATAATATTTTTGTACCAGTATTTGAGCAGAGAGAGAGCCATGGAGTTTTCTCCTTTTATTAGTGATAAACAAAAAGATAATATTAGAATTTTCATTCTATTCAAATAAAAAATAAGATATAAGGTTATTTAAATTCTTGAATTTATTTCTGAATTTTTTAGCATGATTGTTAATGTTTCCTATTATGCATCAGATGTTAAGAGTTTTTCTTTAAAATAAAGTTTGTTTTTTTGAATCTAGGAGTTTTCAATCATTATGACGTTAGATATTTCTTTGAAGCCTATGGATCTTGCTGCTTTGCTTTGTAGTCGTATTTGCCATGATTTGATTTCACCTGTGGGGGCTATTCAAAATGCAATGGAGCTTTATGATGAAGGAGGAGCTGAAGAAGATGCTTTACAATTGGTGCGTTTATCCGTTGCGAGTGCTGCTGCACGTCTACAATTTGCGCGATTGGCTTTTGGTTTTGCTGGTGCAAGTGGAGGACAAATAGATACACGGACTGCAGAGCAGGTTGCTCAACAATATATGAAAGAAGAAAAAGCAACTTTAAAATGGCAAGCTTCTTCTTTATTGTTAGAAAAAGATGAAGTTAAACTTTTGCTTAATTTATTATTGATTGCAAACGCAACAGTTTCTCGTGGTGGTGAAATTGTTGTTATGATTTTGCAAGAAGAAAATAAACGTTCTTTTCGATTTGAGGTTTTCGGTAGAACTCTCCGTATACCCCCTCATTTTCTTGCGTTATTTCGTGGAGAAGTTCAAGAAGAGCTTATTGATGCACATGTCATCCAATTTTATTACACAATGTTACTTGCTCAGATGACAGAGATGAAAATAAATATTGATGAAAGTGATGGTTGTATTGTTTTAGAAAGTGTAAAAAAGCTTTGAATAAGAGAGAAGCGCTTAAGCTGTGTTGGGAAAAGTGGCTTCGATTGAACTTATGAGCGATAAGGTTATATGTGTAAATTGGGTGTGGTTACTTCTTAAGCTTTAAGCGCTTTCTATATGAGATTTTTAGTGTGCGAGTTCTCTACTTTTAACAGAGAAAAGATCTCGGGAAAAAATCTCGGCCCGCTACACTCCGAGATTTTACAATGTGCATGTTCACTGCTTAAGCGGTTTTTCGTACGTTCTCTTCAACTGGATCACGTAATACATAACCACGTCCCCAAACTGTATCAATGTAATTTACACTGGAAGAGACTGCTTCCAATTTTTTCCGCAATTTACAAATAAAAACATCGATAATCTTTAGTTCTGGTTCATCCATTCCACCATAGAGATGATTGAGAAACATTTCCTTGGTAAGGGTGGTACCTTTGCGTAAAGAGAGAAGCTCTAACATTTGGTATTCTTTACCGGTTAAGTGAACAGGGCGCCCTGCAACTTCGACAGTTTTTGTGTCAAGGTTAACGGTGAGATCTCCGGTAACAATAACCGATTGTGCATGTCCTTTTGAACGACGAACAACTGCATGGATACGTGCAATGAGCTCATCCTTATGAAAAGGCTTCGTCATATAGTCGTCTGCTCCAAAGCCAAAACCACGAACCTTGTCTTCAATGGCATTCATACCAGAAAGGATTAGGACAGGAGTTTTTATTTTTGCCAACCTTAGAGTCCGCAAGACATCATACCCTGACATGTCAGGCAAATTCAGATCAAGCAAAATGATATCATAATCATAGAGTTTTCCTAAATCGATACCTTCTTCACCCAGATCAGTGATATAAACATTAAAGTTAGCCGACTTTAACATCAACTCAATGCTTTGAGTAACTGCTCTATCATCTTCAATTAATAATACGCGCATTTTAGATCCCTCACTTTGCTCCTTCACGAATCATAAGGAGCATTTCTATTTTATATCAGTTAGCAAAACCACTGTTATAAAAACAATTCATTAAATCAAACACTTATAACAAAGCGTTTATGAACATTTCAGTAGTACGCGTAACAATCACTACTAAATTCCCCACTATCCATGATAGTGGTTAACAAAATATTTTTATTTTTGAAAGAGGCTACAAAATTATTTTAGAAAAATCCTATATTTTTTAACATAATAAAAAAGGAGGGCTTTTTCTATAAACTTTAACTTAAAAAAATTTGTAAAAGAGCTTTATAAATTACTTTTTTACAATTTCAGTGTTTATTTACTGAGCTTTAAACCTCTTCAGTTTATAATGGGGGAAAAGTTAAAGAAATAGTTATTGCTCTTTAAAGCAGATTGTATTTTCAGATGCTTTAATGCAAGGCAAAAATTATTATAATTTCAAGTTAATAGACTGTTTTTGTCGGATAGATATATAACTAAAAGATATTTATTGGGTGTGAATGCGAGTTTTGAGTTGGCGCAATCAAGGAGTAGTGAGTATGAAGCCACGAGAAAATATGGTGCGATTGAGGATGTTTCAAGTGCGTGGAAAGCGCCGTGAAATTGCACAGCTTGAGATGATGATCGCAGAATTTGAACGAATGGTGTTAGAGTTGGAAGCACAGATTACTCATGAAGAACGTAAATCTGGAAACAATGATGTTCACCATTTTGCTTATTCTGCTTTTGCGCGTGCAGCGCGGCAAAGACGTGATAATCTGATCAATTCAATTCGTGATTTAGAACTTCAAAAAACAAATGCTGAAATTGCTCTCCATGAAGCTAATACAGAGCTGCAACGTGCACAGCTTTTGGAAGCACGAGAAAAGAAGATTGCTGCGGATGATAAGGATATTTTGATTCAATCTAATTCAATGGTTGGCTAATTTAATGGCTGGATGATAAAAGCAATTATTGAAAAATCCATTCTTTCAGGTTTATCTTTTGGATATAGTATAAAACAGCCAAACTTTTATCAAGTTTGGCTGTTTTATAGATTGCTTTATGTTATTAATCAATGGCAACTTAATGCCTGTAGTGTTGAATCTTGGTCGTTCGTAATCCCGCTAAACCGTGTTCATCGATTAAACTTTGCCATGAAAGAAATTCTTCTACAGTCAAAGTATAACGGTGGCACGCTTCGTCAAGACTTAACAATCCACCTCTGACAGCCGCAACAACTTCAGCTTTGCGACGAATCACCCAGCGCCGTGTTGTTTGCGGCGGTAGGTCGGCAATTGTAAGCGGACTTCCATCTGGCCCAATAACATATTTCATTTGTGTTTTTATCAAGTTGCTCATTCGTATCCTCTACCTTTAGTCAAGGACTTGATTCGTTTATAGAGCATGAAATTTAAAAAAGAGCTAAAAGCGCTGAAAGAAAAAATTAATAAAGTGATTGGGTATGTAAAAAGAAGCTCAAGTTGAAGTGTGTAGAAGAGATTCTTGCAATATTTTACCGGATTTTTCAAAAGAGAAAAAAGGTTTTCTCCTAAACGATTACCATTATGCCTTATTTCCATCATTCTTTTTTTGTTTGCAGCAGCTTTTAAGAAAGTAATGCCTATGGTTGTGGAAAGGATAAAAAAATAATATAAAGACAATCAATCGTGTAAAAGTGCTAAAGAGCGTGCATCAGAATGTCAACATATGGCTAGCCATTAAACAGAGCATTAAATAGAGAATGAATACATGTTTTTAAACAGTCTTGATTTACCAGGACAACCTGAGGATTCTCGCATTGTTGTTGCAATGTCGGGGGGGGTTGATTCATCGGTTGTTGCAGGTCTTTTGAAAAAGGAAGGGTATAATGTTATTGGCATTACGTTGCAGCTTTATGATCATGGGGAAGCAACGCATCGGGTGGGGGCGTGTTGCGCAGGACAAGATATTGAGGATGCACGCCGCGTTGCAGAAACACTAGGAATACCGCATTATGTTCTTGATTATGAAAAGCGCTTTCGCGAAGCTGTTATTGATCCTTTTGCAGAAAGTTATGCTCATGGAGAGACCCCAGTACCATGTATTGCATGTAATCAAACGGTTAAGTTTGCTGATTTATTAACAACGGCACGCGAATTGGGAGCAGATGCTTTGGCTACGGGACATTATATTCGTTCGCGTTCCCACGGAGCGCATCGAGCACTCTTTCGTCCTCTCGATAATGATCGTGATCAGAGTTATTTTCTCTTTGCAACGACACAAGAACAGATTGATTATTTGCGTTTTCCACTTGGTGACCTTCCAAAAGCCCGCGTTCGTGAAATGGCAGCAGAAATGGGCTTTGTGGTTGCCAATAAGCATGATAGTCAGGATATTTGTTTTGTTCCACAAGGAAAATATTCAGATGTTATCGCAAAACTGCGTCCAGAAGCAGCTAATCCTGGCGTTATTGTCCATATTGATGGAAAGATTTTAGGTAAACATTCGGGAATTGTTAATTATACGGTTGGTCAACGTCGTGGTATTGGGGTATCAACGGGTGAAGCGCTTTATGTGGTTTATCTCGATGTGGAAAATGCACGTGTTATTGTTGGACCGCGTGAAATGTTAGAAACGCATAAGCTTTTTTTACGTGATGTGAATTGGCTTGGTGATGAGTCGTTAGATAATTTCCCTTCTCAAGGTATTGAGGTGGCTGTAAAGGTGCGTTCAACGCGTCCTCCTCACCTTGCGCGCTTACATTATAAAGAAGGTATTTTTTCCGTTGATTTATTGGAATGTGAAAATGGTGTGGCACCAGGGCAAGCTTGCGTTCTTTATGATGGAAATGGTCATGAGGCGCGTATTCTTGGGGGAGGATTTGTAACACATTCAGAACGTGCAGCCGATACTGAAATGATGTTGAAGCGCGTTTTATGTAATCTCGAAACAAAAGATTCTGTTTCCTCAGAACTAAAAACAACAGCTTTATAAAGCATAGTAAATTGATTTATAATGATATTTTTTAATCTTAAACTTGAATGAGAGACTTCCGGAAGATTTTCTCATTGAAAGTTTGTTTTATGATTGAATCCATCAAAATTATATCTTTTACACGTCATAAGCGGGGTTAGGGTGTGGAAAGTGATGATAAAGAAAATGTAAAAATGTTTTTTATCAATGCTTTCAAAGGCTAGGGAACGGCAATATTATTGGAGACTGATAGATAACATACAACATTGGGTATGTTTTATAACTTGAAGTGTTATCATCTTTAGTGGTCAAAGTTGGTAAAATGAGCAAGTGCAATACCTGAGGCTGTGGCAACATTAAGGCTGTCAAAACCGTCAGTCATGGGAATACGTAAGGTGTTTGATTGTTGTAGTATATGGGGTGGTAAGCCATCGCCTTCTGTTCCAAAAATAAGTGCCATTCTTTTGGTTTTGTTGGCTTGCTTGAGAGTGTGTGAGGCAGAAGGGGAGAGTGCATAAAGATGAAAGTTTTCATCGTTTAGAGCAGCTATAATGTCATCTATATCAGCGTTTTGCGTATAGGGTACTTTTAAAGCAGCGCCGGCAGACACTCTTATTGATTTGCGATAAAGTGGATCGCATGAGGTTTTGTCGACAATAATGCCATTACTGGCAAAGGCTGCTGCATTACGAAAAATTGATCCCATATTATCGTGATTCGAGATACCACATAAAACAAGAATCAAAGCTTTTTCTGGAAGATGTTGTAAAAAACTTTGTAAGGGTGGCAGTATTTTGCGTTTACCAATACCCAGAACACCACGATGAACATGGAAGCCGGTGATATTATCCATAACTTTTTGTGGAACGCAATAAATGGGACATAGAGGCTGTGTTTTTTCTAAAAGCGGTAGAAGTCCAGAGAGACGGTTTGCTACGATGAGCAGTGAGATGGCAGAAAACTCTTTCGAATGTAGTAATGCGGACAATGTTACTTTGCCTTCAGCAATAAATTGATGTTGCCGTCCAACAAGATCTTTTTCACGGATATTATGATAGGCTTTTAGGCGTGGATCATCTGTTTCATTGATTGTTATGATATTCAAATGCATGCGAGATTTTTAGTGCTTTTTTCTTATGATTTCCAGATGTTAGAATTTGTTTTATTTAAAAAGAAGAGATAAAAAAATATTTTTTAAAACTTATGGTAGAATTTATGTTGACAATATACAACCATAGGTATAATGTAAAAATACTGATACGGAATCATATATTTTTCTTGTATCGGGTGCAGTGTCTTGGGTCCCCGCTATTTCCCAAGTTCTGTATGCCCTTAATTTCTAAGGGAAAAGAATCTGGGTCCCCAATGCCCAGATTCTTTTTTTTGAGGGTAATCATTGTTATTCTTTTTATATCTAAATTTTTTAGTAAATCATATTTTAAAATCCAGTTGACCTGTAAAGTTACCGTAGAGTGCTAAGATATTTTTTCTAAGGTGCAAAGATGGCTTATAGATGGGTTATAATGCACATCATAAGACTGAAAAATAATGCATGATCATGATAGATTTGAGCAAAAACAAGTTTTTCGTTTATGAGAAGTGAGATGGCTTTAAGTTATTCAGAAAACGATTAATAATGAAGGTTATGTGTTTGATTGCTCTTGGGAAAACTCTTCTTTCTATTATTTTCTCTCTTCTTTATTTATTGGTGCTGTTCGTGTAACTGAGCAGTTTTTACGATAATAATGGTGAGCTGAGGCGTTTATTGTATGATGAAGCTTCTGTAATATTGAGGAAAGATCGTCGTTATGCCAAAAGTATAATGATATGGTTGAAAATATTAATTCCCTATTTCGTGAAGAAAAGGATGAGGTTCATGGATGTAAAAATCAATATACAAAGCTTAACTTTATACTCTATTTTTATTGCGTGTATTGTTTTTGCTTTGAAATATTGGGCATATCACATCACAGGTTCGGTTGCACTTTATTCTGATGCATTGGAATCAATCGTTAATATTCTTGCGTCATTAGCAGCATGGTGGGCTGTTAAAGTGAGTATGAAGCCAGCAGATCATGATCATCCCTTTGGGCATCATAAAGCGGAATATTTTTCCGCAATTCTTGAAGGGGTACTCATTATTATTGCGGCAATTGTTATTTTAAGAGAAGCATGGATAGCTCTTTCTACCGTTAAATTGTTGCAGAAGCCTGGAATATGGCTTGCTATTCATCTTATTGCAACTGTCATAAACTGTATGTGGGGAATGGTTCTTATTGGACAGGGAAAACTCCATCGCTCACCGGCTCTTAAAGCTGATGGAGTACATTTTATAACTGATGTTTTTACGTCGCTTGCAATTTTAATTGGTTTGATTGCTGGTTTTGTCGGAGGATGGGGAGCTTTAGATCCAATTTTAGCGATAATCGTTGCCGTTAATATTCTCTTACAGGGCTGGAAGGTGATTAGAAGTGCTGTTCAGGGATTAATGGATGTTGGCGTTGAATTGAATGAAAGCATGCGGATTCGGGAGCTGATTTCTGCAAATGCATCGGGTGCGCTTGAGGTCCATGATTTACGGACGCGTGTTGCTGGGAGGGTTACTTTTATAGAGTTTCATTTGGTTGTGCCTGCTGTAATGCAGGTAGGAGAAGCACATAAAATTTGTGATAAAATCGAAGCTGTTCTTCAAAAAGAATTTGATAATGTGCGTATTTCTATTCATGTCGAGCCTGAAGATGAGGCAAAATTGCCTCCCGGTACAACGGTGATCCCTTTTATATAAAAAGATTTTTTCAAATTGTCTGTTATGTTATAAGGGCTGTTTTTTTATGATGGGGTGATTCATACCTCTCGAAAATACAATGATGCTCTTTTGTTGATTTAATTTTTGCATCAATCAAGTATACAAGGTTAAACAGAGTATTTAAGGCAAGATTTATTCTATTTCGTTAAAACACTGTCATTTAAGGTGTGGTGAGATAAGGCATATAAAATTTGATCTATTAAGTGTTTTTAGAGTATGGAGTAAATATTCAAAATAGGACTTGCCGGTGTATTCTTTTGTAAGTGAATCTCATGAAATGGTTAGCAGCTTAAATCCATTTAAGAAAACGGATCGTTTACAGACTGTCGGGAGTAGATGTTTCGTTTCTTAGGGCGAAGAGGAGTGAAGCCTTCGTAATAAGTTTTAATGAGATTTAATTATAAATTTTATATAAAAGTTATGAATAGGGTTTTAAAGTTTGTGATCATAGATTAATCATCATTATTGTTGCTAATAAATGTGTTGTTTTATCGATACAATGTGTTCTGTTTAGAGTGTTCTTTATTGCATGAAGGATGGGGGACTCATTAAAAGATGAAAAAAAATAATGCTCATGTCTCTACTCTTTGAAGGATATTATTGTCGTTACTGTAGAAAATTGTAAAGCTGAACTAAAGAATGATGCTAAAGATAGAAACTGGTTTTTAATTGATGCCTTCATATTTTCATTCCAATCTGGCATCAAAATTTTACAAGGACTCGTACAGTTACTGGTGCATCCTAATCATAATATGCTGCTATATCAGGGCTATTTTAATTGATAGACAATAACAAAAAGCAAAGACTTTATAAGGAAAACAATGCTATAAAGTCAAAAATTTATATGCAATAAATTAGAGAGGTAGATTGAATTTTTATAAAATACTTTATGAAACAACACCAAACATATCTGGCTTTACTTTTACTTATTTTTACAAACGTTCGTTTGTGTTTTTTGCGTTATATTCGTAAAGATCAGATTAGCGGTAATCTAAAGATAACTCTTGGTTGAGAATATGAAAGGAAAGCGTGATACTATAATAGAGTCTTTTCTGTCTTTAATCTTTCAACCAGTAAAAGTGATTACAAATCCGTGATTTCTCCAAAAATGATTTTGTCATACCTATAAACAAAGTTAGATCAAAACGACTTTTTTCTCTTAAAACTGTAAACAAATATATTATATCCGTATAGCTTGAACGAAGTTAGATGTTTACCTGAATAACGACAGTATATATTTTAAGAATAGAGAAGATATTTCATATCGCTATGATGTTATTCAAGAGCTCTTAAAACAATGATTCCTGGTGTTTTTTCAACATAACTCATAAAAGGAGAATCAACGACTTTTTCGTTTTCTTTTCGTGAAGAAGCATTTCTTAACATTGGCCCTTTATCTGTCATGATAAAGAAGCCCACATGTGTTACATCCAATCCAGCAAGTTTCGTATAAATACCAATGAAATCACCAGACTGTAAACGACCTATAACCTCCTCATTAATAAAGTTACTTGGAATATACGTTATCGTGCGTTTCACAACTGGCAACCCAGGTAGATAGCTTTCACCATCAGCTTTTTTGTTGAGATATTTTTCTATTTTTACCGCATGGGGACTTATTTCAGCGGTAATATCAGTGGCGAGTTTATATTCTCTATAAGCCCAATCCGTAAAAAAATGTTTCCGATTTAAAAAATCAACATTACCGTTAATATAACGCGTTTTTATGACGTTATTTATGAATTCTGTTTGGGATGTTGATTTGCGCAATGCTTCAACATAATCCAGATAAGTGAAGCAATCTAAGCCTCTAAAGTCAATAATCAGTTTTTCTGGTGTATTTTCTGAGCCATGTAACATATTTGCTTGGTAAGGTGTCCCTAAAAAAGCTTCAGAAAGAAAGTCAATTAGTGCCCCTTTTTCCTGATAATTTGTTTCTGAACGTTTTTTGAGAAGAGTATTTAATTTATTTAGAGTATAGGGATCTAGGTTTACGTTGGTTGTTTGTTGTGTTTTTATTTTATTTTCTAAAATACTCTCTTGTGAATCAGAATCCTGAACATCACATCCTGTTACCAACATTAATATGAGAATTAATAGGGATATTTTTCGCATTTTATACACCATTTTTGAATTAAAAATTCATGACGAACTATTTCTAAAAGTGCTATTTTTTAAATGCTTATCATGATCATCGTTAGATTTAATGGTAGCATACAATCATTAAGAGTATCAATGAATATAAAGATAAAATAAGGTTCCACAAATTGCAAGCGATATGAATATTTTCTAAGATTATAGAATTAAAGAACTTTCTCTATAATATACTTATTTTTTAATCAAAATTATTGTCAAATAAATACTTTTAAAAATATGATGAGCTTTTTACGTTGTTAAGCTATTCTGGTGATGCTGCTTTAACCTTATAGCATATTCTGAGGGTAAGAAAATTTTTTAAGAGCTTATCTTTTAAAAGGTTTCAATTACTATAGTATATCTAACGTATCTGATGGAATTGAGATTCCTGAAAACGGTGGGATGAGAGGGGGAAACGATGTCTGATAAAATTCATCATAATGTCTCTAAAACTATTGGAAATACTTTGTGTTTCATGAAATTTTGTTCATGAGTTTGTCGCACAAATATTTTGTTCGTATAATGCAAAAAAATTTTTATTCTTTGACAATGAGATAGCAATTAAATATATACCAATTAAAACGTAATTTTATAGTTTTATCTTGACTCTTACTTAAATTTTTACTTTGTTATTATTTTGTATGTGAAAAGTATACGGTATAGAATACTTTTAAAAGGAAACGGGAGTTAAAAGAGAGCGGGGGAGTCATTGTATGCGTAAAATAGTGTGTATGTTATGCCAGACCAAATGCTCAATCCGAAATTTGTTCAGCGTGGGCTCGTTTTAGTGTTCATCACTTTATTGTTAGATATTCTTTGTATTGCGATCATTTGTCCTGTTTTGCCTGAATATTTTTCTCAATTAACTGGAAAAGAGGTCAGTACATCTTTTGTAGAAAGAGGAAAATTACTTGCAGCTTATTCAGTGATGCAGTTTTTGTTTGCTCCTGTTATTGGCAATCTCTCTGATCGTTATGGTCGTCGTCCTATTTTGCTTCTCTCTATTATTTGCTTTGCTCTTGATAATCTCATATGTGCTATAGCATGGAGCTATTCTATGTTATTTATCGGGCGTCTTTTGTCAGGGATAAGTGGCGCTAGTTTTGCAACTTGTACAGCTTATCTTGCGGATATATCTGATGATAAAACCCGTACACGCAATTTTGGTTTGTTAGGCATTGCATCCGCATTGGGGTTTATTTTAGGATCGTTTATTGGTGGTTTTTTAGGTCAGTTTGGTCCGCGTATTCCGTTTTATTTTGCTGTTGGTTTTTCACTCATTAATTTTATTTTTTCTTGGGTTATGCTTCCAGAAACCCTTTCTTTATGGAATAGGCGCTTTTTTGATATTAAGCGGGCAAATCCCTTAGGTGCTTTTTGGCACCTGAAACAATATCCGATGGTTCTTTGGGTGTTATTGGTCTTTTTTCTTTATTGGTTTGCGGAATCTGTATGGTTAAGCATTTGGGCTTTCATTGCAAAAGAACGCTATGATTGGAGTTCTTTTTCTATTGGACTCTCCTATAGTGTTTTTGGGATAGGCCAATTTATTGTAGTCGCTCTCATTTTGCCTTATTTTTCTAAACGATGGAGTGATTGGCATATTGTTATAGTGGGGCTTTTGTTTGCCTCTGTTGCTATGCTGGGCTATACATTCGCGACGCAGGGGTGGATGGTTTATATGGTTTGTATGTGTACAATGCTTGAATATCTTGTTCATGCACCTATACGTGCTATTGCTTCAGCGCAGGTACCGACAAATGTACAAGGAGAACTGCAAGGAGCGATGACATCTGTTATTTCGTTGAGTTTAACATTTGGTTCTGTTTTTTATGTGTTTCTTTTTGAATGTTTTACAGATAAAAATGCACTGTTTTATTTTTCTGGTGCTCCTTTTGTTGGAGGCTTTTTTCTTCTTGTTGTTGCGACAGTTATTTTTGTCTTGCGGGTACGTTAATTTGTTGAGAGGGGCTGGTACGTACTATTTTGCTAGAGAATGCACAAGATAAACAAAATGTATCATTTTATAGGCAGAAAGTTTTTTGTGATATTTGTTTCACAAAGTGTTGTATAGAATATCGATATATCCTTCTCATTTAGTGAAAATAATTTTTTTATTTTGTGATATTGTTTGTATAGGGGAGACCGTATTTTTTCTATTGCTTGCAAATTAATATCCAGTGCTAATGTAGCAGCATATTGAAAAAAAAAGATTAAAACGTATCTGAGTTAGATGTATCAGTATTGTATGAACAATTCCAAATTTTATATGGCAAATTGGAAGTAAAATATTGCTTATATTTGTTGGCATCATTTCTGGAATCGAAAGACAACCTCATTTTGGAAGAATATAACGTTGTAAAATTGAAAAGATGTTTTCTGTTTTGCGATTACTTTTTTATTCGACTTTACAGTTTTCAAAACCATCTACGGCAATATCTTTTAAAAAGTAGAGATTTGTTGCACTGTCTCACACTTTAATTTTTTTATTCTTTAGGAGGGATTATGTTTCTCATGCACAATAGAATGCTTAAAATTGTATTGTGAATCAAATGCTTATTTGAATATTAGGCACTTTACTCTTTTTAAAAATGGTTTTTATCGACCCACTTATCTTGCTTGGGGGGAGAAACCAATGATTTTGATGGATACGACCTTAAGAGGAGAGGAATGAGAAAAATTTAAGCTATTCAGAGCGCTCTTTTTAGTTTTAGAATGATCAATAAGAATATTTATTCAATAAGTTGTAGGTATAAAAATAATATAATTGTGCGTAGGAAGATGATATAATTTAAAGGAGAGAAGTTAAAAGGTGAGGCTTTTTATTTTAAGATATTTTTTTATAATTCATAATGAGATCACTAAAATGCTGAAAGAGGTAGTGGCTATCTTGTGGTCCAGGAGAAGCTTCGGGGTGATATTGAACAGAAAAAACAGGTTTTCCAATGATTCGAATACCACAGTTTGAACCATCAAAGAGAGAAATATGTGTTTCTTGAACATGTTGTGGTAAAGAGGAAGAATCTACGGCAAAACCGTGATTCATCGATACAATCTCAACTTTTCCAGTGTTAAGGTCTTTAACTGGGTGGTTGGCACCATGATGTCCTTGGTGCATTTTCACGGTCTTTGCACCAACCGTAAGAGCGAGAAGTTGATGACCAAGACATATTCCAAAAATTGGTAAATTATGATCAATTAATGTTTTGATTGTTGGAATGGCATATTGAGCCGTAGCTGCGGGGTCTCCTGGTCCATTAGAAAGAAAAACGCCATCAGGGTTTATTGCCAGAATTTCTTTTGCAGTTGTGTGAGCAGGCACAACAGTAATGCGTGCTTTTTGTGTTGCCATAAGGCGAAGAATATTACGTTTAATACCGTAGTCAATTGCAATGATATGAAGATTGTGCACATTGTTTGTACCGTATCCTTTATTCCAACTCCATGGTTTTTCATTCCATTGCATTGATGATTGAGATGTCACGTCTTTCGTAAGGTCAAGATTGACGAGACCTTGCCATTTTTGCGCACGTTTCTTTAAAGAAGGAATATCAAAGTTTCCATTAGCATCGTGTGCAATGACAGCATTTTGTGCACCTTTTTCACGAATAAGAATTGTGAGTGCACGTGTATCAATACCACAAAGTGCAATAATTTTACGCGTTTTAAGCCATTGATGAAGATTTTCATTGGATCGATAATTTGAGGGATGTGTAATGTCTGCTTTGAAAATAGCGCCAACAGCACCATGACAATTGAGAGGAGAGAGATCTTCAATATCTTCGCTATTTGCCCCTACATTTCCTATATGAGGAAAAGTAAAATTAACGATTTGTTGTGTGTATGACGGGTCTGTGAGGATTTCTTCATAGCCTGTGATGGCGGTGTTAAAACACACTTCAGCTTCAGCTATACCTGTAGCACCTGCTCCTTTGCCTTCAATAACGGTTCCATCTGCTAAGACTAAGAGGGCTGTCGGTTTTTTGATACTCCAAGGGTGGCTGGGTGAAGTCGCTTGTATCATAGTATGTATCCACAATTTATTCTCTGAAAGGTATAATGATCAACTTTACACAAAAATCATACCTTTAGCAGATGCTGTGTATATTATTCTGGTAACGTTTCGCTTGAAGTAGGCAGTATAAGTACATTCCATGAAGAGGTAAAGTCTTGTTTTAGCTTTTCGAAGATCGAGTCCTTAATTATTTTTTTATTCTCCATTGCAAGATGGATAAAGATTGGTTAAAAGGCATCTTCTTCTTGAACAAAAATTGGATAAATTTATGTTGCGTAACCAGATTGATGGGGCTCTTAGGGCTGCTTTGAAAGCGCAAGATAGTGCGCGTCTTGCTACACTTCGTTTAATGAATGCTGCAGTTAGGGATCGTGATATTCTTTATTATGATGAAGGGAAGCTAGAAGTGGATGATCAGCAGATACAGTCTGTTTTCACTAAAATGCTTAAACAGCGTGAAGAATTGATGCGAGCCTATAAAGAGTCTGGTTGCTTGGAATTGGCAGAGAGAGGACAAGCAGAAATAGAAGTTATTCGTGAATTTCTTCCCTATCAGCTTAAGGAGATGGAAGTAGAACAGGTTCTTTGTGAAGCTTTGGCACAAACAAAGGCAGAAAAATTACGCGATATCGGTAAGGTGATGGCATGGCTTAAGGAACGGTATGCGGGGCAAATGAATTTTTCTAAAGTGTGCAATAGTCTTCGTGAGAAATTGCAATAGATCTTGTTAATTCAAGGGGATTGGAAAATATTTTTTATTGTGCGTCGCCTTTGTAAGTCAGTAGGATGTTGATAAATATCATTTATTTTTTATATACATACTATTATCAAAAAAATATTTTTTTGATATCAACGAAATTTTTTTGGCTCTTATAGAGCAATAAACATTCTTTTAAGTATTATATTTTTCTGTTCTTCAAAGCTGTTAGACCATTAAAAAACAAAAAGGTTATAGAGTTTTTACTTTTTAAAAAAATCTATTATTCGCACTGTTAAAAATTTTTAAACAGGATGATTAAGTTAATTGATACAGATTTCCAATTTTGGGGAGTGTATTATTGTCTTTTTTGCTGTTTCAAAGCATTTGTTTGATAAAGAGTTACCGTATTTTAGAGTAGTGATTATTCAGCAAGAAATTTAAATATAGATGGTTTTATCAATATGGTGTGTATCTTTTTAATTCAAGTGCTGGTTTTAATGATAAGAAAATCAGAATTTTAGAACGTTTTTTCTAGGGAAGAGATTTTTTAAGCTGAGTTGATGAAATAAAAGGATATTTTGAAAAGAAATCTTTGTTTTTAATGTGTTCTTGAGATAATTTTGAAATTCTTTTCTCTGATTAAATCCCTTATAAGCTATATGAAATCTATAAGTTATGCAGAATAAAATGAGTAACCTCTATTTGTGGGGATACAGTGGTGAATCTGTTAAAAATAGTTCAGTTAGCAACAATGGCTTACCCGTTAACCGCAAACGGGAACGGCGTGCCCATAGCGCACCTTGTTGACCAATATGAATGTAATCGCGGGTTAATTTGTCATTGTTAAATAAATAATGTCCTAAAGGTACAGTTCCCAAATGCATCAAGGCTTGATTGTGTAGGAGGGTTTCTTGTGGAATTACAGTGCGTCCAAGGAGCCAAGGTTTATTATCTCCCATTAATATGACTTCGCGTAGCCAATAACGCGCATTTTCGGGGAGATGCTCTGCTTCTTCTGTTAATTTATCTCGCGTAATAAAACATTCGCGTTGTGGTTGAACTTGGAGGCAGGTACAATATTTCTTTAATCGAAGCGTCATTGAGCCCGATTCCATGAGCCAATCGCGAACATTTTCTGGTATTGGAGGATTTTGATCAGAGAACCACTTTAGAGGTGGTAAGATGGAATCTTCAAGATCAGACATCGTTTTACTCCACAGCTAAAGTCTTATTCCATATGTTATGTTGGGTTAAATAGATAGCTCTATTGTAATACAAGGAGTATAAAAGCAGCAAGATTTTAACAGGAAGATATCAAAGGGAAAATCGAAAGCAAAGGTCTTTAAAAGAAGATATGCAGGAAGTATATATTATAGGATTATTTTCATTTAAAAAAGCAAAATAAAGTATTATGTTTTGTTCAAGGCGCTTTCACAATGCATTACGGAAATTTCTTTATCGCATGAGAGCAATGGGAAAAATGTTTCGTGCTTTAAAATTCGTTTGTAACGCATATAAAGAAGAGCTAAAAATTCATCTATGCAAGATGATATAAAGAGGAAATTTTAAGAGGAACAAAACTTTATTTTATACTTTAGAAAGTGAAGAGATATTCAAATCTTTTGAATTGAGATGTAAAGGAGATCGTATTCTTTATAATAAAGAAGTTTATATTAATGCATATATTTTTGCAAACTCTAAAATATATTATATTATTAAAATTTTGAAATATTACATCACATAATGTTTATTAATTTTATAATAAATTTGCATTAATATTATTAATTTTTACTTATATATTTTTATTATTAAAAATAAATTTAAAAAAAACACATTATAATTTAATTTTTATATTTATTTTAGATACTATTTTCTTTCATAGATTAGAAAAAAATATTTATCATTTTATTCTTGCCGTCTCTCTTTATTTCTTAAGAATGTAAAAAAGCGCTTCGAGTTTTTCGGTAAAAAGGGTATTGTTGATAGAGTGTATAGGTGTTAAGCATTATACGGTAAAATCTTTAATCATCGTTAGTGATTTTTGTAACCTTATGAATTGTTATTACAGTGAGATATGCTGGATTTGCGCACGTGGTACAAAAATCAGTTCGTATTTTGTTAAAATAACGCAACATATCTCTCCTCTGATATGCGTAAGTTTATATAGGTATGAAATGGTGCGTTATAAAGTTCTTTACTGCATTTGGTTTTATAATACGGTGATGGTGTATGCCTAAAATCGCAGCTTAAGCATCTCACCATCATATCAAAATTGGTAACAACAAGTTACAGGGGAATATTTTAAACTCTGCTCGTTGTTTCCTAGTTTTGTATTGAATCCCAAAAGGTGTAAAAAATAAATACTCTATGATCGAATTTTTTGTCCTATCCATATAAGAATACAGGCTCCTATAAAACCTGAAATAAGATAGCCAAGCCAACCAGCAAAACTTACACCTAAAAGACTAAAAAGAAAGCTTGCTAGCGCAGCGCCAATAATCCCTAAGATAATATTTAACAATATTCCTGTTTGGCTTTTCATAATATACTGTGCAGCCCAACCTGCAATCCCGCCGATAATAATAGCTGCAATCCAACCTATGTTTGCATTTTCCATGATACCCTCCTTTGCCTGAATTTAAATTCTAACTAGAGTAAACTTTGTAAAAATCAAGGTTTATTCCTTTTTTAACCAGTGGAAAGGATATTTCTTTTAGATATTTTACTTATTACTTTCCTTTATATAAAAATAATATTCACATTTATATCATAATAATACTTAATAAGTATAAATATACAACATATTTTAATTTATAAATAAATTAATTAATTGATAAATATGAATAAAAGAAGAAAATATTAGTAGAAATGTTCTAAGAACTCATAAAGTGTATTTATAAGCTTTTTAAGCTCTCTCTTACATTAAAAAAACAATTGTGATTAAAGAAAGTAATAAGTAAAATGGATATTTAAAAGTTTGGAGCTTGCCAATTGATATCAATGATGTTTGAAATGAAAACTGTTTCGTTGACACGTTATAGCATGGCTGTATAGGTTGAACCTCTACCAATCTTGATATAAATGTTGCATTTTTGTGGGGTTTTGTATTTCTTATAGAGTATTTCTGTTTCGCTGCTACTGTGAAGCGGTTCCCTTTTTACAAGGCGGGTTTAGGTTGGAACTATCATACTCTTGACCTATTCTTTATGTGTTTAACAGTCTTGGCTCTGAGATGGTTAGGCATTTTTACGTCTTTCTTCAAGAATTCTATTCTACATGCTGCTTTGTTTGTAATGTGCAAGCAGATGACTTTGAGCAATTCATCATGTATAGATTTTAAATGAAAGAAACTTACGATGCAGAAAGCTCATTTAAATTGTCGAATAATAAGATATTATTGATTAGATCAATATCTTGACCATATTCAAAATTGAATAATCGATGTGATGTGTGTTTTATTCAAGTTATTTGAAAAGTTTAAGTTTTTTCTGCTTGTTCTTCAGCAGGGTTGCGTAGACGAGAACTTTGAAGAAGTCCCTGTTCTTCTAAAATGGGGTAGATCATTGAGGTCAAAAGAGAGTTGATTTGTTTGAGGTCGCGCACAGTGTCGAGATGAAGACTGGATGATTCTACATTTTTGAGATCCCCTTCACGCAGACGTTTAAAATGTTTTAAACTCATCTCTTTTTCTAAGTTTCGTAGTTGATCTTTTTTTTGTACCAATAGGTGTGCAGTGTGTGTATCACGTGAGACGAGAACGTTAAATGCTATATGCGCGTTGGCTAGTACAATGGCGTGGAAACGAAGGAGGTCACTCCAGCCCTCGCTGCTGAACTGTAAACCTTTTTGTTGTTTCTTTTTAACCAGCATCAACATATTATGAATAATGATATCGCCTGCTTGGTCTAATTTTATACAGGCACCTAGAAGTTCTTGCGTTTGAAGAGCTTCTTCGTCAGATAATTTTTGTCCCGCTAATCGTGCAAGATAAAGTTTGATGGCGATATGTTTTTTGTCCAATATGGTGTTGAGTTGGTTGAGTTCACGAATAATATTGGGATCAGGCTTTTCATAAAGTCCCATAATTTTTTCTAGCATGATGTCTACAAGATCACAAATATGAATGACTTCACGCATGACATTCGAGAGGGCGAGAGTTGGGCGATCAAGAACACTGTCATCAAGAGCTGTTTGATCGGATAAATTGAGCGTTTTATCGGTTTGCGTTTTTTTTGCACTGATATGAACAATTTGAGTGGTTAATTTTAAAACCCATTTTGAAAGCGGTATTCCAGCAAGGAGAATGAAAACATTAAAAATGATATGGGCGTTGATTACTTGAGTAGGGGCGTTATTGCCAAGCCATGTGATGGGAGGGTGAAAGGAGAGAAATAAGATAAGTATAAGGATTGACCCTGCCCCACGCATGAGTAAATTTCCTAAGGGAACGAGGCGGGTATTAGGAGAGGCGTTGCGCGTTAAAAGTGGTGCTATAAGAGAAGAGCCAAAGTTGACACCAAGAACCATGACAACACAGAGTTGCGTATGGATAAGATCGTAGTTGGCAAAATTGACCAGCAAAATGATTCCTGCAATGGATGAATGTAAGAGGTAGGTTAAGCCAGCAGCCAACAAAAAAGTGGAAATAGGATCGGTTGAAAGATAACGAATGATGCTAGGCAAAATTTCGCTTTCACGTAAAGGTTCTGTCGCGGTACTTATCATCTCTAAAGATAAAATCAAAAGACCAATACCGATGACAATACGTCCTATTTGACGCCATTCACGTTTTTCTGTTGTCATGAAGATACAAGTGCCAATTAAAAGACACAAGGGTACAACAAGAGTGAGGTCATAGGTGAGAATTTTTACAACGATTGCTGATCCTAATTCTCCTCCACGTACAGCCATAAGTCCTGCTACTCCAGAGACAAAACCAGATTCAACGAAAGAGCCAACGAGGAGTGTTATTGCTGTAGAGCTTTGTAAAATCATTGCTGTAAAAAGCCCAAAACTTACGGCAAACAATGGTTTTGAAACGACGTGGCACATTTTATATTTAAGTCTGTCACCATAGGCGCGTTCAACTCCTGTGCGCACCATGCGTGTGGCCCAGAGAAGTAAAGAAATAGCGCCGGCAAGATGAAGGAGTACCAATGAACCATTCATGATACTTTATTCTTTCTTTGTTGTTGTGAATGTGGTTGCCTCAAATTAATAAATTGAAGTTTATTGTTTTTATTTCACTTTTGCTTTTAATACTTGATTAAAATCATAACCGCTTGGATTTTGAAAAACCTTTAGACCGAAACAGGGCAGAATGGAATAAAGGTGATCAAAGATATCGCCTTGAATTTGTTCATAGTCGATCCAAACGGTGGTGTTCGTAAAGCAATAGATTTCTAAGGGTAAACCATTTTCTGTAGGAGGTAATTGCCGTGCCATGAGGGTCATATTAGGGTTGATGTTTAGATGCTGTTGTAGATAAGCAAAAACATAAGCACGAAAAGTTCCAATGTTGGTTAAACGGCGCGTATTGGCTAAGACATCATGATTTTTATCTAATTGAGCGTTCCATTGTTCGATTTCTTCTACTTTTTGCGTGAAATAACTTTCTAATAAATTAAATCGGGAAAGATATTTTTGTTCTTCTTTTGTGAGAAAATGGATACTTGATTGATCAATAAAAAGGGAGCGTTTGATGCGTCTGCCACCCGATTCTTGCATTCCACGCCAATTTTTAAAAGGGTCGGTCACAAGTTTACGGATAGGAACTGAGGTGATGGTGTTGTCGAAATTTTGAACTTTAACAGTATGCAAGGCAATTTCAATAACATCACCATCGGCACCGAGATTGGGGATTTCAATCCAATCCCCAACACGAACCATATCAGTGGATGAAATTTGAATACCGGCAACGAGAGAAAGAAGCGTATCTTGAAAAATTAACATGAGAACCGCGGCCATTGCACCAAGACCGGAGAAGAGAATAAGAGGGGAACGGTCAATCAATGTAGCGACCATTAAAATTGTTGCAACAGCAAAAAGTGCAATTTTAGCAATTTGAATATAACCTTTTATTGGTTTTAGTCGTGCTGTTGGTCGTTGTTCGTAAAGGATGTTAATGACATTGAGACAGGAAGAAATTGTCAGGACGACAAAGAAGATAATGAAGGCGTTGGCAACATTACTGATGACAGTGCTAAATGCATCGGGCAATGTTGAGATAAAATTAACACCAATTGAAAGAATAAAAGCTGAAATGATATCCGCTATGTATTGAATAGCATTATTAATATCGATCGTTGTATTTTTGGGGAGAAAAGAAGAGAGTTTTTTTGCTCCGTGAATAAGTAATTTTCGTCCTAGAAAGTTCACTAAAAGGGCAGCTATAGTAAGAATAACAAGCCAAGAAATAGCCTCTAACCACGGATATTGAGCAATAAATTCGATCACTTTTTATTCTCCATTTCTAAAAATATATGCAGTTGAGGGTTTAAAATTTTACAACTGCTTAAGAGGAAGTATTGGAATTATGCTCTAAAGTCGTTAAATATGCAAAAAAGAATTTTCAAACTCTGTGAGAGATAATGCGTTTTCCGCCCGATTTCCTTAATGAATTGCGTACGAGACTCCCAATTTCAACAGTGATTGGGCAACGGGTGGATTTTGATCCTCGAAAAAGTAAGCCTTCACGGGGAGACTTTTGGTGTTGTTGTCCATTTCATGGTGAAAAAACGCCAAGTTTTCATTGTGATGATCATAAAGGGCGCTATTATTGTTTTGGTTGTGGTGTAAGTGGAGATATTTTTACCTTTTTGTGTGAGCTTGATGGATTGCACTTTTCAGAAAGTGTAGAGCGTTTGGCTGATTTTGCGGGAATAAAACTCCCTATTTTGGATTCACAAAGTCATAAACGTCAACTGGAAAAAGCTGACCTTTATGATGTGATGAAAATTGCTACAGATTTTTTTCAATATAATTTACGCGATAAAGAAGGTACGCAAGCACGTCGTTATCTGGATGCACGTGGTGTTACACCAGAGCTTGTAGAGCGTTTCCGCATTGGTTTTGCACCGGTAAGGCGTACAGCTTTGAAAGAAGCTTTGAGTGCACGGGGCATTTCAATAAAGCAAATGGAAGAATGTGGGCTTCTCTCAGTGCATGAGGAGAGCGCGGATTCTTATGACCGATTTAGAAATCGCATTATGTTTCCTATCGAAGATTTGCGTGGACGTGTGGTGGCTTTCGGAGGGCGTGCATTAGAGAAAGAGACACGAGCAAAATATCTCAATAGCCCTGAAACAGTGCTGTTTCATAAAGGAAATATACTTTATAACGCGGCAGCAGCTCGCAAAAATAGTCGCTTTGTTGGCGATGAAAAAATTCATTCACTCCTTGTTGTTGAGGGGTATATGGATGTCATTGCATTGACTAAAGCTGGTTTTGAAGGAGTTGTAGCACCCTTAGGGACAGCATTAACGGAAGCGCAAATTGAGCTTTTATGGCAGATGGGGAAGGAACCTATTTTGTGTTTTGATGGTGATGATGCTGGTTTAAAAGCTGCTTTTCGTGTTGCTGATCGTGTGTTGCCTCTTTTAAAGGCTGGGGTTTGTGTACGCTTTGTTTTGTTGCCACAAGGGAAAGATCCTGATGAAATTGTTTGTGCTGGTGGAGCACAGCTTTTTTCTTCTTTTTTGCAAAAAGCTATTCCTTTGAGTGAGCTTTTATGGTGGCGTGCTACCTATGGAAAGCATTTTGAAATTCCAGAGGCACGAGCAGCGCTAGAAAAACAACTAAAACAACAAATTTTTACGATTAAGGATGAAGATGTCCGTCGTTATTATTTGCAAGATGTAAAAAAACGCCTTTTTGATTTTTTTCGTCCCTCTTTTTCAAAACAAAAGGGGGAAGGGCGATATGGTCAATCTTCACCAAATAGGACCTTTAAAGATCAAACCTTTTCTCTGTTAGCAAATTCTGAAATAGTACGAAATTCTTCGCAATCTATCCCTTTGCGTGAAGCAGTGATTTTACTCACTTTAGCTTACTATCCTGAGTTGTGGTATGAAAATTTTGAAATTCTTTCTGAGTTAGAATTAAAAAATACTCAATTGATAATTTTTCACCAAGCTATGTTGGAAATTCTTGGGGACCAACAGCTTCATGATAAAGAGACGATGGTTGCGTTCTTAGAAAAAAGAGGGCAAAAGGCTCTGTTAGAGCGTATGAAACATCTTGTGCAAAATATTGGTATGCGTATTATTCCTGGTGGAGCCCCTATAGAAGATGCGCGTGCTATATTAAAACAAGCTGTCTACTTGCATCTTCAAGAACACCACCTACATAAGAGGTTACAGGATATTGAAGAGCAACTTGTAGAAAATCCTAAGAGTGAGGTTTTTGATCTGCTTCGTGAGGTAAAAAATGAGCTGGAGCAGATGCAGGCAACAGAAGCGTTAATTGAAGGATTTGGAAGTTGGTTGGATGAAAAAATAGACGGGAATACACAAGATACGATAAAATGATTCGCTTTTTTAATGCGAATCAGTCACTTAAATTTTAGATGAGGAAGTTTATGTGGAGTGACATTTTTATAAAGATGACAATTAAATTTTAGGAAAAGCGGGTAAATTTTAGGAAAAGCGGGAAATTGGTTCTTACGATAGGGTGCAGAGATTATCTCAGAAGGGCTGAGAGGTGTCGGGGAAACTTCTGGAGTTTTCCCGCGTTTTTGTCTGGATGTCAAGTTTGTCTGGATGTCAGGGCGTATACAAAATGTATTCTTTCCAATGGTAATCTCTTAACAGGAAGTATATATGAGTAACTATTGGTAGATTTTAGTGAGAACAAAAAAACTGGTCACATGGAAACTATGGTTACATGGAAACTGTGAAGTGATCGAGTGGAGTTATGGTATGGCAACAAAGGTTAAACAGAAAGATAATGCAGAAGTAACAAACCAAGCGAGTTTGGATAGTCCTCTTCTTGATTTTTCTGATGATGCCATCAAGAAAATGATTAAACTTGCCAAAAAAAATGGTTACGTAACAATGGATGAACTCAATGCAGTTCTTCCTTCTGACGAGGTTACATCCGAACAAATTGAAGATATCTTGGCGATGTTCTCTGAGATGGGGGTTAATGTTGTGGATGATGAGGATGAAGTCGAGTCTGAAAATTATGAAGAAGAAGTTACGGTAGAGGGGGGTGATTTAGTAGAAGCCTCTAGCCACGCAATTGCAACGACAACGAATAAACGCGAAGTAACAGATCGTACGGATGATCCGGTGCGTATGTATTTGCGTGAGATGGGAGCTGTTGAGCTTCTTTCGCGGGAAGGCGAAATTGCCATTGCTAAGCGTATTGAAGCAGGGCGTGAGACAATGATTGCAGGACTTTGTGAGAGTCCTTTGACTTTTCAGGCTCTTATTATCTGGCGTGACGAGTTAAAAGAGCAGCGTATTCTTCTTCGTGAAATTATTGATCTTGAAACGACTTATGCTGGTCCAGAAGCAAAGCAGGCTCCTGTTATTGAGCGAAGTGAAGTTGATAAGACCGTAGAAGAAAAAATGTCTTCTGGTATACGTAATATGGGGGAGAGCGCAGGAGAGAGAAACATTGAAGACGATGATGAAGAGGACGAGGACGATGTTAACTTATCGCTTGCTGCAATGGAAAATGAACTTTGTCCTCAAGTTATGGAAACATTAGATTTTATTGCTCAAACCTATGTAAAATTACGAAAATTACAAGATCAGCATGTTGAAAGCAGTTTGGCAGAGCGTAAAGAGGGGGCCCTTACATCTTCTCAGAAGAAGAAATATATTCAATTAAAGGGTGAGTTGATTCAAGCAGTAAAATCTCTTTCTTTAAACCAAAATCGTATCGAAGCTTTGGTTGAACAGCTTTATGACATTAATAAGAGATTGATTCATAATGAAGGTAAGCTGAAACGGATTGCCAATAGCTATGGCATTGGCCATGAGGATTTTTTAAAAGAATACCAAGGGCGTGAATTGGACGCAGATTGGATGAATTATATTGCTGCTTTGCCTACACCTGGTTGGAAAGAGTTTTCGGTGCGTGAAGCAAAAGAAATCCAAAAACTGCGAAGTGAGATACAAAATCTTGCGCAAGAAACGGCTATTTCGATTGGTGAATTTCGTCGGATTGTTATGCAGGTGCAGAAAGGTGAACGCGAATCAACAATTGCAAAAAAAGAGATGGTAGAATCTAATTTGCGTCTTGTCATTTCAATTGCAAAAAAATACACCAATCGTGGTTTGCAGTTTCTTGATCTTATTCAAGAGGGCAATATCGGTTTGATGAAGGCTGTGGATAAGTTTGAATATCGGCGCGGCTACAAATTTTCAACTTATGCAACATGGTGGATTCGTCAAGCTATTACACGTTCAATTGCTGATCAGGCACGTACAATTCGTATTCCTGTTCATATGATTGAAACAATTAATAAAATTGTTCGTACCTCGCGTCAGATTCTCCATGAAATTGGACGAGAACCAACACCAGAAGAATTATCTAGCAAGCTTTCTATGCCGTTAGAAAAAGTACGAAAAGTTCTTAAAATTGCAAAAGAACCCATTTCTCTCGAAACGCCTGTTGGTGATGAAGATGATTCCCATTTGGGTGATTTTATTGAGGATAGGAATGCTTTATTACCAATTGATGCAGCTATCCAAGCTAATCTGCGAGATACGACAACACGCGTTCTTGCTTCATTAACACCACGAGAAGAACGTGTTTTGCGGATGCGTTTTGGAATAGGGATGAATACCGATCACACATTGGAAGAAGTGGGACAGCAGTTCTCAGTTACAAGAGAGCGTATTCGTCAAATTGAAGCAAAGGCACTTCGTAAATTGAAACATCCTAGCCGTTCACGAAAATTGCGCAGTTTTCTCGATTCTTAAATAAAAGAATTCGTGTGCATTTTAATAACTCCCTCTTTCTTCTTAATGAAGGGGGGAGGTGCTTCATGTTGTACTTGGATACTTTCTTGAGAAAAACATAGGAAGAATTTGAACAATCTAGAAAGTTTTCGATGTTTAATGTTTCTCTTAGCTTTGGGGCTTTATACTTCTCTGTCTCAAAAGAATAGATATAGGGCAAAGGGTGGTTATGGAGTAGAGAGTAGGGGGCTTTCAAGAAATGAACGATAAAAACATTACCTTGCGTATAGCGCGGCTCGTTTTTAAGAAATGAGATCTGTTAGGAATAAACTTATATTGCAACATACGGACTTTTTGATGAAAAATGTATATTCTTTGCGGAATTTTTCTATCATTTTAGGTGACGCATTTTATTCTTCGTTAAGTTTACAAAGAGATGTTTCAATAGGTTATGTTCATTTATATGCGCTATTTTTGAATATTCTCTTTTTATTCAGATAGCTTTTAAGAACATGGTTTAAAGTATACATTGAGTTGAATCTTTTTAAGAGACAGAAATAGATAAAATTATAGAAATTAAACGTTTCATTTTTTATAGATCGTCTTAATTAAAAAAGGTGTGTCTGAGTTTATGAGTGGAGAACTTCCCTTTTGGAAAGTAAAAAAATTAGAAGAGATTTCCATTTCTGAGTGGGAGAGCCTTTGTGATGGCTGTGGCTGTTGTTGTCTCCATAAAGTTGAGGACGATGATACGGGTGACCTTTATGCAACCAGTATTGCTTGTCGTCTTTTAGATGGGGAAACCTGCAGGTGTCGAGATTATGCTCATCGTAAATCAATTGTACCAGATTGTATATCGCTAGATATTACGACAGTTAAAACAGCGCGTTGGCTTCCAGAAAGTTGTGCTTATAGATTAATTTATGAGGGAAAAGATCTTCATTGGTGGCATCCATTGGTATCAGGGGATTGTCAGACGGTACATACAGCGCGTATTTCTGCACGCGGACAAATAGAGATTTACGAAGACGAATTATTATCTGAGGAAGATTATCTTTATCACATTACTGGTCTTCTACGTGAAGGCCAGTAATATGATTTTTTATACAACTTGTTTGTGACTTAATCGATCGCAAAGACTACAGTGACGCTCACGTTATAATTTAATTCACCACCTGCAAAATTTGTATTTGCGTAGCTTACATCTGCTGCTCTACTCATGAGACGTGGTGTTGGGTGATAGTAATCATCCTTTTCATTGATTTCAATAATTTTTCCTAATTTTAAATCGGCTGCTTGCGCTATCGTTTGCGCTTTTTCAATGGCTTCAGTAATGGCTTTTTTACGTGCTTCTTGATAAAATGGCTTTGTATCTGCGTTGGTAAAAGTAATGCCGTTAACTGAATTAACACCTAGTGTCATCGCTTGATCAAAGATTTTACCAGCATTGGTAAGATCACGAATGCGCACGGTTAAAGAATTTGAAACATGATAGAGTTTTTCATTATTCTTTTTTTCGTGGTGTTTATCAGAGGTTGACTGATAAATGGATAAGCCTGATGTTTGCAAATCATTTGCTTGGATGCCATTGTTTTTAAAAGCGTTTATAATATCATTGATGGATTGATTATTGGAAGCTAATGCCTTTTGGGCAGTTTTGTCATAGGTAACAACGGCTAGATTAATAATGGCCATATCCGGTGCTGCTTGACTTTCTCCGATTGCTGTCACTGTAATCGTTGCATTTTTCATTTTATTTTCTTCAGCATAAGCACGTACAGTCAACGATGTGGCTAAGAGTGTAAATGCTAATATAACTGTTTTAACCAGAGAACTCTTCAGTGGTTGAATTTTCTTTTCTATCATATCTATACCTTTATATTTGTCAGTTAATTATTCTCTCATTTTTAAGAGTTTTTGTAAAGAAATTAGAGCACTGAAAAAAAAACCAATAGAAAAGAGAAAAAGATAGGTTATAATCTTTGTCAGCTCTTGTATCATAGGGCATTTTAGTTTAGAGAGAAACAACCTATTTAGGGCCTGTAGCTCAATTGGTTAGAGCCAGCGGCTCATAACCGCTTGGTTGGGGGTTCGAGTCCCTCCGGGCCCACCAATAGGGAAATGTACAATAGAAAAATGGATCGCTTATATAAAAGTTTTGAGATTCTACCTTTTTCGTTTTTTATTTATTTTCCTGTTTGTTTTAGAAGCTTTTGGTCGTTGTTTGTTGCAGTTTTTTCTCTCAGTCGCTTTAATATGATGGTATGTTTTCTTAGTCTCATCAAAGAAGTTCTCTCATTTGCAACCTTTTAGCATTTGGATTAACTGATATGGGTCGCTATTTACTTTCTTAATTCATATACTGTTTTGTACTTTTTCTATATGGTGTTCTTCATAAAATAGAAGGCTAAAAGCTTCATTGGATAAGTTTATTTATACTTGTTCTGCAAATAAATAGACCTCAATAAAACCAATTTTAAAGATTGTACCTGTTCAGAACAAATGGCTCAAAAAACATTTAGTGTAAATTTGCTTTTTTCTAAGTGATGTTAATGTCTTTTAGACGTTCGAATAGCATCATTGTGATGAAAGGTTAGTGTATAAGAGAATGTGATCTATGGGCATTCATATGTATCATGGGGGCAACGATGATAACATTTGTTGATATTTTCTTTTTCCCAAGAAAGGAATTCTATTTAATATCTTGAGAAATATTGTTCATAGTGACGGTGGCGTGTTTTTTGAAAAGAATTTTATTAATTGTTCTTTGAAAAGTCAATTGAGTGATTGTTTCTATCGCTTTGCATCATCCAGATTCTATTGTAATAAGCATTTTATTATTCTGTAAGAAATGTTTTCTATGATATTGGAAAATTTGTTAAAATGCCATTTTCTGTTTTTGTGTATTTTTTGCTTAATGTTTAAATTATAGAGTTTTCATGTGATCCGAATTATTATTGAAGAGCAGATGTCTTTTTTGATTTTACTCTGATAAGGAATTGGCAATATTGCGGTAACCCTAGCACTTTTTTGTATTGATAACATTTTTCTCGTATTGATCGTATAGAGAGTTTTATCTTTATTATGAGTTTTTTCTCTTATGAAAAATTATTGGCAGGGAGGGTGTTTTTTTGGAAAAGTATACTTCTTCTTCAAAGCCATACTTTTAAAATATAATTCTTCATTTGCATAAGGGAATTTCTCTCTTGTTGTGAATCTGTATAAAATTTACGTACAAAGATTGTGCGTGGTGATTCGTTTTATTTTTTTGATAGTATCATTTTTGCTTATGATAGAGACTTATATTAGTATTTACAAGGTGCGTTTAGAGGGGAGGTTACCTGTAAATGTGTTACAGAGTTTTAGGTAGTGTGGCTCTGTTTATAAGAATTTATTCCTATAACATTGTTATATTCTCGCTTTGCAATATTGTTAAAAAAACATAGATGGTGCTATGTAGAATAAATTGTGATGTATTTTTTTCAAAAAAGCTTTTTCGTGTTCTCTTATATAGAGTTCAGGAGTGTCTTCAGGGATATTTTCACATTAGTTTTTATTGGTCCGAATCGCAAGATCTGCGTAACATTATTCGCGTTTTTGATAGATTATACCAATTTTCATAAGAAGGTCTGGATCGTGTGATGCTTTCTGTTTCACTATGGTACATGACTAATAGAACTTCATCTGATTTTGTAAAATAAGTTTGTACACAATTGCTTCCATACTGCCTATTGCAAATATTTTTTTCTAAGGTATGAGATATATTTTGAACGCTTTAGCGTTATATAGTGTGACTACATGGAGTATGACTATGAAGAATGATAAAAAATTTGAAACAACTTTATCTGATATTATTGTGAAATGGGAGTCTTTATCGACGTCTCAAAAGCAAGCGATATTGGATAAAGTAGAAAATGCTACAGATTCTGCTCATTCAACAGAACATTTAAGGCTTCAATCTTCTTTTTATCTCCAGACGAAATCAAAGTTATGAGTTTTAAGTCTTCATCGGAGATATTGAAACCAGTTATTACATATATGGCACTAGCATTTCCCAGTGTATTCAAAATAGCCATGAGTTTATCTACAGAAGGTCTCTTGCCTCCATTTATCATTTGTTGGACGTAATTTTGTCCACAGCCTGCAGCTCTGCTTATTTCAATCATTGTTCGTCCGTCACTTTTTATCAATTCAACTAAGCGTTGGAACCAATCTTTTTCAGTCTTTGTCATTTTTAGACCTTTACATATTTACGCTATAGCGTTAATATTGCGTTGCGAATCCAGAATATATGATACAAGGAGCGTGAAAATATCCATGTGTAGCTCTTCGCTAAGGAAGCATATAGAGTTGTTTTTAACTAATAACAAAATGTCCCCATACACTTTCAGATTCGAATCAATAAAAATGGTTGCTTAGTTCCACGGTTGTGAAAAAGTAAATGTGTATACCAGAAAGGGCGATACACACTCGTATGTTTATGAGATTTCACTATGATAGTATACGTAGCAGCATTATAAATCAAGATATACCCCAACATCAGAATTTGTAAAAAAAATTCTGCGTTGAGGTAGTGTGTGAATATAACGAAGCTTTAGAGCCTTAAGAGATAGGATAATGGCTGTAGAAAAAATGTAAATTGCATAGATAAAGAATACTGATTTCTTCTTTATTGTAATAAATTAGATCACTATCAGATGGTATATCGTATATATGCGTAAAAAAATGGGAAATATCAAAAAAGTGATCTTGGATATTTTATTAAACAGGAAGGTAATCTGATCCACAAAGGTGGTTGTTTGGTAGAATTGTACATTCGATCAATGCCCTTATGGGGATGAATGTGTTTTTATGATGCTGCGGTTTATAATGAAGTCTGTGTTTATAATGATATTGTTATTGATAACAATGCATTAACATATGGTTGTTTAGTTGTTCGTAAGAGTTCGCATGTTTATGAAAAATAAGAACTTTACCGTTATTTGAATATGAGTGGAGATGCATATGTTTATGCTAATGCTAATGCGGTCTTTTTTGATCAAGTTTTGAATGCTCAATGTATTGAATTTTGTGGTGATACTCGTGATTTTAGAAAGGCTCGAGTTTATAATGATGCTTTAGTTTGTGGTGATGTAAAGATTTGTGGGAAGGCAAAATTTTACAGAAATGCTGTGCTTTGTGACACTGAAGATTTTTGTAATAATGAAAAACTTTCATATATAGCCGCATTCCACATGGCGTAAAAAAGGAAGATAGGAACGATTTGGGCAAGGCTTGTATGATTGGATTGCGTCGTTAGTTTTATTTGACGTTCCTTATTTTTTGTATTTTGTGTCAATAAATGTGTCGCAAATAATTGGTGTGAGTGTAGATTTAGCCGCTTTCAGAGATTTGTTTGCGTCATTTATCAATGCTTTAATGGAGAAAATAAGAACGCCGAGAGTGATTGTTCACACTTGGAACATGCAATTTATTGCATTCTTTTTTTGATTGAGGATGAAACAAATTGGTCAAGATCATCACTTGAGCGACAATTAAGGGAGATCCAAATGAGTGTAAACGAAATTTTATTGGGAGCAATGATTGTTGTTTTGTTGTGCAGCGGGGTTATATTTCGATTTTCTTTATATTATCGCAGTCAAGTGAAAATTTTAAAAGAGGAATCTAGAAGAATAAAGCATGAGTTTTTAAGAGATTCTATGAAGATGACTGAAGAACGAGATAGGGCTATTAGAGAGCAAAGTATGGTGATTAAAAGACGCGACCAAGCAATTGAAAAACTGAAAAAACAAATTAAGCAATATGAAAAAAATGAAAAGAAATATAAAAAAATGCTTAAATCTGAAGATGATAAAGAGTGATTGTATTCATATTTTGCATTAAAGGGTTTGGAAATGTGTTAGGAAGATTGGAATGACGAGAGAGATAAACTTTAATGAAGCCAATTATGGTGCTGATGGAGAGATTGTATTGGAAGAGAATATTCAAGTTTACTCTGATTTTATGACAACATTTAAGGTTATAAGACAGAGCGTCGTTGATCATAAAATAAGAGTTTATGATGATAAACCAGTTTATAGGTAGGCTAGTTATTAAAAAGCGCGTCTATACAATCCAGCAATTTTATATTATTGCTGGAAACAGTTTTGCACGTTCTTTTTAGATGTAAGGTATAAATGCTACGATAGTTTCAGCTAATAGGTATAAAAAATTGCATGATAATAGAAAGAAAGAGATATTTGCTTTTTATGAAGATGAAATGGGTAAGTCAGTTATGATTATCAGATACAGAAGAGGAATATGAACGTAAAAGATATTAATATCTTTTAGAGTAAATATATTTCTCATTGATGATTTATCTTCTCTTCATGTGCGTTTATTTTTTATGAAAAATACAAAACTTAAGAGATTTTCTTTTTGATAAAGGCTATAGAGATTTGAGTATGATTGAAAATAAACATATAATCTGTAAGAATATGAATGTTCTTTGTGAGTGTCAGAAATAATACAAAAACTTCCTCTCATTGAGGGCAAATCAATCACTTTTCATTTATCACAAAAGTAACTACCATACCATTATACAAAATAAACGCTTGTTTTAATGGTAAAGAACGTTAGGACTGTAGTTCTCTAATAAGAGCCTTATGTGTAATTTCTTTTATTTGCTCAATATTGATTAGGATATCTTGTTTTGTTGGATAACCTTTACTAGAAAAAGCAATTTTTTGTGCATCTCCTGAGATTAAACGCCAGTACCATTGATTGTGAACTCCTTGAAACACCTCAAAATACATGCTTCCCACCTCATAAAATAGCTGATAATTTTCAGGATAAATATTTAACTAATCCGCTTGTAAACATTAATGTATGTCTCTCTAGGAAGTCGTCAATATATTCCCCTTAAATTTTCTGACCTTAAAAAATAATTTCTATGAGAGCTATTATTCTTTTAACAAGAAAAAATTTATTGTCAATAAGATATGAATGAGAATTTTATACTATAAAATTATTTTTTTTAATTTAAAGACACTATACTTTCATTTACAACGCAAATATTTTTCTGTCGTTACAGAAATAAAGTTTATAAATTATATAAAACTTCACCAGCACGGATAAAGTAAAAAAATACTTCTTTCCATACTGGTGTTTAATCATTTCTTGCTTTTTCTTTTGAAATAGACGTTTATTGATTAGCTATAACCTCTTTTTGGGATACGCTTCGAATGAGTAAATCAATGAATAAGCTAAGGGTATAAGAATTGGCCATTTTAGCTTTCATATCGATAAGAGAGGTTGTAGTTTTAGAGTTAAAACCATTTGATAAACCTTGTCTTGACAAATATTGCTGCAATTTTTCATAAGAACTGTCGATTTTTTCTTGATTTAGTTTTTCGTTACGATCACTATCGGCAAGTGTTTCTTCCAGTCCCTCGATTTTTTTAATAAAATAATTCCAGTCAAAATCACCTTTTGTATATTCGGTGTCAAACATTTTTCCTTGTCCAGTTAAAAGCCAATTAATATTGACACCATATAACGTGCGGTATGTTTGTAAGACACTAAGATTGGGTTCTCTCTCTCCACGCTCATAAAAAGCAATGGAATTTTTTGTCATGCTAAAACTTTTAGCTAAGGTTTCACGCGATGGATCGCCTAAAGCAAGACGTACATAACGTAAACGTTTTCCAAATATGGTTTTTGATTCAGTTTCAGGACGTGCCACGAATTATCTCCCTCGGTAAATCATCATGGTATAAATCATTAAATAATAAAAGCACACTATGTATTAATATTCTATGATATAATGTCAATATTATAGCTTTAATTTCTTGTTATTTTTTTATTTGTGTAGATAGAAAGCAATCTTGCACTTATTGTATTGACAATTGATATTCACTTCAAAACAAAATTCCTTGTTGCTACATTTGTCTCTTGCTTTTTTTGAGAGAATTTTCATGTAACTTTACCATATATATTCTATACACCTCTGCATTAATAGATGCAACTTTAAAGAGATGCAAACTTTGGATTGGTACTGGGTGTGCTTAGATGAAGTAGAAAATAAACTTTGAGGAATGATCATGTCCCTATTACGCTATTTTGGGTTTGCTTTTTTTTTCACGATTATTGGTGTCTTTTTAGGAGGGGTTATTGGTTGGTTTGAAACGGAAAGTATTACTGGTTTTCTTAAATATTTTTTTATTTGCTTTGTTTTAGGAATTTTGGAAATTTCTTTATCTTTTGATAATTCTATTATCAATGCGCGTGTTCTTAGTAGAATGAGTCCATTGTGGCGTCGTCGTTTTCTTATATGGGGTATTTTGATAGCTGTATTTGGGATGAGAATTGTTTTTCCATTATTGGTGGTTGTCGTTGCTGTTGGGATTAATCCAATTGCGGCAGTCAAATTAGCGATATGGGAACCACATCGATATGCTGAAGTTTTAACCGATGCGCATATGGGGATTGCTGCTTTTGGAGGAACTTTCCTTATGATGGTTGGCTTAAAATATTTTTTTGATTCTGAAAAAGAAGTGCATTGGCTTAATGTTATAGAGAGATCTGCTCAAAAGTTTGGGGCGCTTGTTGGAATTGATATTGCAATTGTTTTGATTTTGATCTTATTTGTTTCAGCTCAGATTGACGCAGAAAATAAAATAACTTTTTTATTAGCAGCACTTTATGGACTTTTGACCTTTATCGGTGTTGAAGTTGTCGGTCATCTCTTGGATACTCCTCAAAAGACTTTAACAACAGTAGCTCACGGGGGAGTAGGGGCGTTTCTTTATTTAGAAGTTCTTGATGCTAGTTTTTCTTTCGATGGCGTGGTTGGTGCTTTTGCCTTTTCACACAACCTTTTTATTATTGCGATAGGTCTTGGTATCGGAGCATTTTACGTTCGTTCTATGACAATTATGTTGGTTGAATCAGGAACATTATTGCATTATCGTTATTTAGAGCATGGTGCTTTTTATGCAATTCTAGTTCTTGCAGTGATTATGTATCTGCAAACGATTATATCGGTTCCTGAAGTTTTAACAGGACTTGTGGGAGTCTGTATTATTGGAATGGCATTATATTCTTCGATTCGTTTTAAGCATCGTCAATTAGATAAACATGTTGTATCTAAGTAATGGAGATTTCTTCCTTTTTCACACTTTTGTTTATCGCATATCTTTGAATAGAAAGAGGTCTTTTATGCAAAAAATGCCATGTTATTGCTTATTGATGTTTTTGTTTTAAAGAGGAGATCATTGCACGATTTCCCCTCCATGAGGGAAATAATGTATAATCTTTTGGATAACTTTTGACGTATAGAGGCTTTTTGACTTCAATATAAGGTGCAAGTTTACGCTATACTTTTTACCAGCTTTCAGTATCATAACTGCTCTTGCATTTAATGATTCATAAGAAGCCTTTTGGCTGTTTTTTTTGCAAGATTTTTATTCATACATCAATCCTATTTGTGATGTTTTAAGAGAATGGTGTTGAAATAGGGTTGAAATGAGAGAATTTTACGATATTTTCGTTCCTTACTTAAATAGGTAAAAAAATTTATTCATTATAAATCAGAATGTTATAATGGTAGATGAGAAAAGAATATTTTAGGAGAGCATTAACAGTTCTATCCCTGCTTCGTTCATAGTTTTAAGCATAGTGTTTAGTGATCCGTTTACATCAATACCAGCACAAGCATTTAATGAAACACTGACTTTAAAACCGTATTGTATGGCGTGAAGAGCAGAGAATCCGACACAAAAATCAGTTGCTAAGCCACACATAATGAGCTTGGTAAAACCATGTTCTTTGAGATAAACATGTAAACCTGTTGGTGTTTTTTGATCATTTTCAAGAAAAGCAGAATAGCTATCCATTTTTTGATTATAGCCTTTTCTAAGGATAAGTTGTGCCTTTTCTACTCTAAGAGATGGATGGAATTCTGCTCCTTGTGTTCCTCGTATGCAATGATCAGGCCAAAGTATTTGAGGACCATAGTCAAGAATGACTGTATCATAGGGCTTTTTTTCAGGATAACAGGAAGCAAAGCTGCAATGGTTTTTGGGATGCCAGTCTTGGGTTAAGATAACGTGGTCAAAATGATTTATGAGATTATTGACGGCGGGTAAAATAGCATCACCTTGAGGTACGGCAAGTGCTCCACCTAGTAAGAAGTCATTTTGAACATCAATGACGATTAAGGCTTTTTTTTCCATAAATATATTCCTATACGAGATGAGCTTTTATCGTATTTTTAAAAAGCTATATGTCGTCTTGAAGTTTTGAAATGATGTGCTGGATATTGATATTATTTTTATAATTATCAAGCCAAAAGAGGGGGATGGATAAGTTTTTACAATTGGTTTTATAGTTTTTTACGAATTGTAACCACGTACCAATGGGAAGTGCGCTGTAGTCATTTGTTGCTACGTGTTGATGCAAAGCTTTCATGATCATTGGGCTTGGGACGTCAGATCCCATAAGGCGGCGGTCGTTTTGTAAACGTAATTTAAGCCATATCAAGGCAAGGGGTGAAGTCCATTGCTTTCCGTAGCAAAAAATCGATGAAAAAAGAGAAGGATTTTTTACTGCGTAATATAAAGCCCATAAAGCGAGAAAAGAAGGCGCATAGAGAATTGCTTTTCTTTGTGGTATCATATTACATTGATAAGTCGGTTTAATACGATAAAAATACAATGTTATATCTGGTATGGAAAAGAGAGGCAATGTTTGATAACAGGTTTCAGGTACAGCTAAAAAGATTTGCTTTTTGCTCTTTAGGGGGATGTTTTTTTGCATTCAGGACCATACTGGGGCTTGTGAGATTAGAAAAAATGTACCAATATAAAGCGAAAGCTTTTGATACGACGTAAGTGCTATTTACTGTACAGTTTCAAAAAGCAAAAGCAGTTTTTTCAAAATCCTAATCTTTAATATCGCATAATATAAAGAGAAATTTATGGCACGTCAATTTATCTATCATATGGCTGGGCTTAACAAGTCTTACGGCAATAAAAAAGTTCTAGAAAATATTCATTTGTCTTTTTATCCAGATGCGAAGATCGGTATTTTAGGGCCGAATGGTGCAGGGAAGTCAACTATTTTACGTATTATGGCTGGGCTAGATAAGGAATATACCGGAGAAGCATGGATTTCTGAAGGAGCACGCTGTGGTTATCTACCACAAGAACCTTTGCTTGATGCGAGCAAAGATGTACGTGGTAATGTGATGGAAGGTGTTGCAGATAAACAGGAAGTTCTTGAGCGTTATAACGAATTGATGATGAATTATAGCGAGGAAACGGCTGATGAAAGCGCACAGCTTCAGGACATTATTGACAGTCAGAATCTTTGGGATTTAGAAAGTCAAGTGGAAATGGCTATGGCTGCTCTTGGCTGTCCGCCAGCCGATGGGGATGTAACAAAACTTTCGGGTGGTGAGAAGCGGCGTGTTGCACTTTGTAAATTGCTTTTGTCAAAACCTGATTTATTACTTTTGGATGAACCGACAAACCATTTAGATGCTGAAACGACGGCTTGGCTTGAGAGGCATCTACGTGAATATCCTGGGGCTGTGCTTTTGATAACCCATGATCGTTATTTTCTCGACAATGTAACGGGTTGGATTTTAGAATTAGATCGCGGTAGAGGTATTCCTTATGAGGGGAACTATTCTGCTTATTTGGGGGCTAAAGCCAAGCGTTTGGCTCAGGAAGGCCGTGAAGAGGCAGCGCGTCAACGTGCTTTATCACGTGAGCAAGAATGGATTGCTTCTAGTCCAAAAGGGCGACAAGCAAAGTCAAAAGCTCGGATTAAGGCTTATGATGAGTTGGTTCAATCAGCACGTGAGCGCCGTCCTGGAGAGGCGCAAATCATTATTCCTATTGGAGAAAGATTAGGACAAGTTGTTATTGAGGTTGATAATCTCTCTAAAGCTTATGGTGAACGTGTATTGATTGATTCTCTTTCTTTTAAACTTCCTGCTGGTGGCATTGTAGGCGTTATTGGGGCCAATGGTATGGGAAAGTCGACCTTGTTTAAAATGTTGACGGGACAGGAAAAGCCCGATTCAGGTCAGATACGTATCGGTGAAACAGTTCACATGAGTTATGTGGATCAGAGTCGTGATTCCTTGGTGGGGGATAAAACTGTTTGGGAGGAAATTTCTGGTGGAAATGACATTATTAAATTAGGCAAATATGAGATGAATAGCCGCGCTTATTGCGGGGCATTTAATTTCAAGGGGGCAGATCAGCAGCAGAAGGTGGCAAATTTATCAGGAGGGCAGCGCAATCGCGTACATTTGGCGAAACTTCTAAAAGAGGGGGGGAATGTGCTTCTTCTTGATGAACCGACAAATGATCTTGATACTGAAACATTGGGTGCATTGGAAGATGCATTGGAAAATTTCGCTGGTTGTGCAGTTATCATATCGCATGATCGTATGTTTCTTGATCGATTGGCAACACATATTTTAGCCTTTGAAGGTGATGGTCATGTAGAATGGTTTGAAGGTAATTTTGCTGAATATGAGGCTGATAAAGTTCGTCGTCTTGGGGCGGAATCTCTTAATCCTAAGCATGCAAATTATAAACCTCTTACACGCTAGAATTTTTTATCTTATCGCAACTTTGTTAGAATAATAGTGTATTTTATTGCGTTTGTTATTTCATAAATAAAGTGTGTGTGTACTCTGTGGGAGTTTTTATTCATTGAAAAGAGTAAGAGACACTTTATGAAATTATGACCTAAATAGGGTTATTTTACTCATGATATATAACCGGTTATTTTTTGTAAAACTGCAATGAAAAGGAGGGGATGGAGCGTATAGTATTACTTCTACAAATGCCTTGGTCATTGAGCATTATCATCTTTACTTAATAAAAATGCAAGCTGGCATTATCATGTTATTTTTTCTCAATAGTATGCAGTTCTTGTTTTTAGGTGGGCATAAAAGGTATTTTTATCCATCTGTCCCCTCCGTTTATGAGCTGTAAGAGAATGATTTGGATTGATTTATCATGAATAGATTTGAAATGAGAAAAATCTACGGTATTCCGGTTTTTTATTCAAGTTAAAAATGAATTATTATTATAAATCAATGTATTCTCATTATAACGAGAAGCAGGGAGATAAGATCTGTTCGTTTTTTACATTAGCCTATTTTTTTCATAGTATGATAAAATAGAGAGAGCAAAATAGATGAGAATATGCGTTGTATGCTTGACTTTTTTTCCTACAAACAAATGTTTATAGGAATGTTTAGGGGATAATTATGAAAAAAAGTGCAAGTTTAGATGCAATGATTGTGCTGCTGAAAGCGGTCGCAGAAGTAAGCCATTTACGTGTTCTTAGGCTCTTACATCATGAAGATTTAACAATTCCTGATTTTATTTTTATTCTTGATCAGTCGCAAGCGTGTATATCACGATATTTACGTTTATTGTACGAAGCACGATTGATTGAGCGTTATCAGAAGGGGGATAGCCTTTATTTTAAGCTTTGTCATGATTTTTGGGGTAAAGACATTGTGATGGGTATTCTTTCGTCTTTACCAAAGAATGATGTGTTGTTAGCGCATGATTTAAAACGTTTGAAGGATGTTAAAAAGCAGCGTCAAAAAACGAGGAAGAAGCATTTCTTAAAAAATGCGTTGCAACGGGATGTATTACGGTCATCCTATATGGCAGATCATCGTGTAGAAAACTCTTTACTTGAAATCATTGGCGATAAACCATTTCAGACGATGCTGAATATTGGAAGAGGTGGAGACTCTATCTTAAAATTGTTTTCTAATCTTTATACGCATGCGGTTCAAGTTGTGCTTGATAGCAGTGTTTTTCACTTGTCTGTTGGAGATACAACTTTTGATTTAGTTATTCTTCATTGGGTTTTACATTTTCTTGAAAATCCTGAAAT
>NZ_JBHIOI010000013.1:0-42479 GCF_042195415.1 Bartonella sp. CE47NXGY
AACTCAATAGAATCAAGATTCACCTATTCCCTTATATTAGACATAACTATTTTATTTTACTTGCTTTTTATTTGCCTAATGAATATACTAACAACTTTATGACATTGGTAAAATTATCCGGCGGGCTATTATTAAAAGAATCAGAAAGTTTTTTGTAAAATTCTTTCCACAAACATTTTTTTCAATAAAGCCACCTAATTCATCAGCCTTAACTTTAGCAAAGATATAAGGCATGTGTTTCATTTATTAAAGAAAAGAATTTGCTTTAAAAAGGTTATAGCCTTCTATCTAACAGCGTTTTTGCTGTAAAATTCAAATTATCTATCTGCTCAACTAAAGAACTTTTATTGTTTAGCTTTTGTGCTTTTTTCAAAGAGATGTGGGCTTTCAAGAATAAGCTTCTCTCGTGCTTTTTGTAACTGTTTAATGACTTCATCAATCTTTGACGGAGAACAAAAAGATTCTTGGCTATTCAACAAATGCAGCCTCTCCTTTCCCTCATATAAACATTGCATCTGAGATTGAAGAATTCTAACTTCTTGAAAAAAAAGACGTCCTGTTTCCTTAAAACCATTATTAAGTGCAAAAAGTTGATCAGAAATGGATAGCAGAATTTGTTTTAAAAAACGCTCATTTTCTTGGCGTTTACGATATTCTAAAATAAGAGCATGGCTTATCTCATCTAACTGTTTTTTTGTAGAATCAATTTGACGCAATAAATTTGGTTTTTCCCCCATATCACCTTTTCTCACCTTCACAAGCATAGCATGAATGTCTAATAACTTAATTGCGGAATGAGATAAATAATCAACAACTGTAGGCGTATTAACATAGCGTTTCCGTGCAATCATCACAAACTCACCTAATGACTGTTTTTTACATTCATCCCGCTATTTATTTTTCATTTTACAAGACCATTCTAAAGAAAGTGCTAAAAAATATTACCTCCAATACATTATTCGATGGAGCCCCTTCTCTCTTTTCACGATCAACGTGGAATCCGTGGAGAGAGAAAACGTACAGGTGTATAAAGGATAAGATGTGTTGTTTTTTCCAACACACTACTACCATCAGCAAGAAGGGCTTGACTAGGTGACAATTCTGTACCTTGCATAATTGTGGAAGCCAAAGAACCTTCTCGAGAAAGAGCCATCAACGTTGGCGAAGATGCAAAGACATTGTGTGCTCCCCCATCCACATGAGAAAAATCAAGAACAGCTATTCCATTTTTACGCAACATTTCAATATCTGAGCCATCGCCCACACGATGATGTCCACCCGTAAGACGTCCTGAAACCGCAAGAGCTTTATCCGCTCTGGATACTAAAATAGCGGTTGGCTGCGGAAGTTTTTTTATATCATTAAGTTGGCGCTCAAATACATCAACATCAATATCTGGTGCAGCCATTAATAAACTTGTAATACGACGAATAGGCTTATATTTTCCCTGTAACGCTAACGTTCTAAATGCTTCCATTATAACAAAATTGCCCATAGAATGTGCAATAACCGAAATTTGATCAGCATTGGTTTCACTAATAAGTGTTAAAAGCTCTATCAATCCGTCACGGGCAAAATTAGCACTGTCACGATCATAAATATAAAGAGGAACTGATCCGGCCGAAGGCCAAGAATAATGCACAGCGACAACATTTAAAGAATAATCGTGTGTAAATTGTGCTGTACGAAATGTACCATCTGCAAAATTATTATTATACCCATGGATAAAAAGAAAAACTTCTCTTTTTCCTTTTGGCTTTTTTGCTAAAGCAGCATTTAATTGCTGTTTAAACTGTTCTTTATTATCGTATTTTTGCAATGCTACTGCTGCAAAATACTTATCATGCGTAGGTTTATAGGCATTTATTTCAACAACTCCCTTTACATGTTGCTGAGGAATTCCTACGTCAACGCGATTATAATGAACTTTATTTGATCGCTCTGCACCATAAGGTTGAGCGTAATTATTTTGCATCATACGACTTGTTGCAACATACACTGGAACGACGGCTTTTGGAGAAACTGGTTTCCCTTCAACTTCCCTTTCTACGGCAGTCATAGAAGGTGTTGCATGCACCCCATGCCAAAGTACAGCACGTGAATCACTACACGCTGATAATAAAGAAATACAAATAAGAAGTGTTAAATATCTCAGAATCATTATACTTCTCACTGCAACTTCACCCCACCTTATAAAAATATAACATTTCAAATGCATAGATAAAGTAATAAAAAACGAAACATTATTGGCAACACACCAACAAATAACATACAAAAAAGATTTTTCTATAATGCCTATAAATCCCCTCTCTCTAACATAACTTCATCTCATTATGGAGAGACTCACTGCTAACTGGTGCGGTCGAGAAGACTCGAACTTCCACGGGTTGCCCCACAGCGACCTCAACGCTGCGCGTCTACCAATTCCGCCACGACCGCACGTGGAAAGAAAAAATCTTGGTTTTTAGCCTTTAACAAATCATAAAGAAAGGTACAAGCCAATTTTCTTTTTCTCATAATTTATTTTATCCGGATGCTTTATAACTTAATAAAGATTAAGAGAAATATGGGCTTTACTATGACCTTTGAACCATCATCATAAAATGTGCTTGTGCCGCTTGATCTTTTTCATAATAACCATGAAAGTTTTTTGTAATTGTTGTAGAGCCCTGTTTTTGGATTCCTCTCATAGCCATACACATGTGCTCAGCCTCAATCAATACTGCTACACCATGAGGCTTCAGATACGTTTTTAACGCGTGAGCCACTTGCGCTGTCATAGCTTCTTGAGTTTGTAAACGACGAGAAAAAATATCTACAACACGTACAATTTTTGAAAGACCAACAATTTTTGCATTAGGAAGATATGCTATATGTGCTTTCCCAATAATTGGGATCATGTGATGCTCACAGTGTGAATAAAAAGGTATATTCTTTACGATTACGGCTTCATTGTATCCTGAAACCTCTTCAAAAACTGTACCTAAGGTTTCTTTAACCGATTGACTATAACCATTAAAAAGCTCGCGATATGCCTTGGCTATACGTTTTGGAGTATCTAAAAGCCCTTCTCTATTTGGATTTTCCCCTATCCATAAGAGTAATGTACGAATCGCTTCTTCCACCTTTTCAATACTCGGACGCTTTTCTTCAGATAAATTTGCGTCTTCTTTAACAACATTACGCATTCAAAAACTCCAAGCTTACTCTATACAAAGCATTTGCTCCATACCTATCTCATTTTGTATAATCTCTATATAAGCGAATTAAAAGTTTAAACAATCACGACTTTCAAAATTTCAGGCAATAGCGCATGATTGATACTATCTATAATGATAAAATACTTAAATATGCTGCACATATAGGCAAAATTGGGCGTCTTAATAATCCTGATGCAACATCAAGAAAACATGCACACCTTTGTGGTTCGACAATCACTGTAGATTTAAAAGTGGAAAATAGTATTATTACCGATTTTGCTCACGAAATACATGCATGTGTGCTAGGGCAAGCTTCAGCTTCACTTTTAGCATCTCATATCATCGGACAAACAACTCAAGATCTTAAAATATTGCGTGAAGTTATCTACCAAATGCTAACGCAAAATGGTCCTTCTCCTCAAGCTCCATTTGAGGATTTTTCTTGCTTACAGCCCATTAAAGACTATAAAGTGCGCCATGCAGCAACACTACTACCCTTTGATGCAACGATAGACTGCATTCAAAAAATTGAAGAAAAATAAATGTTCAAATCACAATCTAGACAAAAAAAGTTGACTCGGAATTACACAGGCACTTGGCAAAAAACACCCGGACGATTATTGGGTATTTTCTTAATACGGTTCTATCAAATAACACTTTCGAGCCTTATAGGCAATCAATGTCGCCATGCCCCGACTTGTTCAGAATATACATATGAAGCGATTGCACGCCATGGGCTTTGGGCTGGTGCATGGATGGGACTCTTTCGTATCATGCGTTGTGGGCCCTTTGGAACAGATGGCTTTGATCCAGTCCCTCCATCGCTTGGAAATTCTTGCTGTTTTTATAAACCTTGGCGTTACTGGAAAATTTCTGACAAACACAACAAATAATCCTTTTCTTTTTTCACATGTATTGATAAAAAATTAGTCTATAAGCTTTTTACTCAATTTTCACGAAACCATCCGCAATCGTTAGCGGAATTGGATTAAAAGGGTGTTTTTATGTCTTGCTCTATTTCTCTTTTTTTTCCCGATGGTTCAAAACGTAATTACCCCGCTGAAATGACAGGCTTGGAATTAGCAGAATCTATTTCTAAATCACTTGCAAAAAAAGCAGTCGCCTATAGTCTTGATGGTATCACGCGAGACTTATCGGATCCATTGGGACAATCTGGTCAAGTAGAGATTATTACCCGAGAAGATTCACGCGCTCTTGAGCTCATAAGGCATGATTGCGCCCATGTCCTTGCTGAAGCAGTGCAAGAGCTCTTTCCTGAAACGCAAGTAACAATAGGTCCTGTCATTGAGAACGGATTCTATTATGATTTTGCACGCCAACAACCTTTCACATTAGATGATCTCACCGTCATTGAAAAGAAAATGCGTGAAATTATCCAACGCAATAAACCTTTTAGAAAAGAAATTTGGTCTCGTGAAAAAGCAAGAAAAGTTTTTTCTGAGAAAAAGGAATTTTATAAAGTTGAACTTATTGATAGCATTCCTGAAAATCAAGATTTAAAAATCTATTATCAAGGGGAGTGGTTTGATCTTTGTCGCGGACCGCACATGCAATCTACAGGGCAAATTGGGAATGCTTTCAAATTAATGAAAGTTGCAGGAGCTTATTGGCGTGGCGATGCCAATAATCCAATGCTCACGAGAATTTATGGAACAGCATTTGCAAATGAAAATGACTTAAAAGCCTACCTCCATATGCTAGAAGAAGCTGAAAAACGTGATCATCGCCGCTTGGGACGTGAAATGGACTTATTTCACTTTCAAGAAGAAGGGCCAGGAATGATTTTTTGGCACAAAAAAGGTTGGAAAATGTTCCAAAATTTGATCAGCTATATGCGTAGACGCCTTGATGATCATCAATATGCTGAAGTTAATGCACCACAAGTTCTCGATAGGTCACTCTGGGAAATATCTGGCCATTGGGGTTGGTATAAGGAGAATATGTTCAAAGTAATTTCAGCAGAAGAAGATTCAGATCATGGGAATGTTTATGCCCTTAAACCAATGAACTGCCCTGGTCATGTGCAAATTTTTAAACATGGTTTAAAATCTTATCGTGATTTGCCTATTAGACTTGCTGAATTTGGACTTGTTCATCGTTATGAGCCTTCAGGCTCTTTACATGGTCTTATGCGTGTGCGTGGTTTTACACAAGATGATGCGCATATTTTTTGTACTGATGAACAATTAGCCGATGAATGTCTCAGTATTAATGATCTTATTTTATCAACTTATGCCGATTTTGGTTTTAAAGAAATTAGTCTTAAGCTTTCAACCCGTCCAGAAAAACGAGTTGGATCTGATGCATTATGGGATCATGCAGAAAGTATCATGGAATCTGTCCTTAAAACGATTGAAACAAAATTTGCAGGACAAATCAAAACAAGCATCCTTCCAGGTGAAGGAGCATTTTATGGTCCAAAATTTGAATATACATTAAAGGATGCTATCGGTCGTGAATGGCAATGTGGAACAACACAAATAGACTTTAATCTCCCTGAACGTTTTGGTGCATTCTATATTGATAAAGATTCAGAAAAACGTCAACCTGTTATGATCCACCGTGCTATTTTTGGATCAATGGAGCGTTTTCTTGGTATATTAATTGAAAATTTTGCTGGACATATGCCACTTTGGCTTGCTCCTGAACAAATTGTTGTTGCAACAATTACATCCGAAGCAAATGAATATGCCCAAAAAATAACAGCAAAACTTAAAGCTGTTGGGCTTTCCGCAACAATAGATCTCCGCAATGAAAAAATTAACTATAAAATACGAGAACATTCTTTACAAAAAGTCCCCGTAATTTTGGTATGTGGCAAACGTGAAGCTGAAACAAACAGCGTAAATATGCGCCGCTTAGGAAGTACAAATCAAACCCTTTTATCTGTAGAAGATGTGATTAAACAACTCTCAAATGAAGCAACACCTCCAGATTTGCAACGTGTAATAAATGCATAATATCACGGAAGATGGTAATACGTTAATTTTTTACTATAAATTTTCAGTTTTTGTACAAAATGAAATAATTTGATATTGTAGTGTGTTTTTGTTTCATGCACAATGACCTGTCACCAGAAAGAATAACGTGCTCTTTCTCTACAAGGTGGATTGGTGAAAAAGTTGAATATAAGCTATGAGCTGTTTAAATGCAAAAATCATAGACAATTGAATATTAATAATAACATTAATCTTTTACCTTTATAATGAAAAAATTCTGCTATTATCATGGATAGATCATTACAATAATTATAGAAACATCAAGCAAGAAAACTGAAAACAAGATTATATTTATTAATAAAAAATATGTAAAATTAGCTGAACAATGATATTTCTTATTCGTAAGATAAGCCCTTATAAAAAGGACAAGATATTGATTTATAATGATAATATATCGTTGTTCATATTAAATAAGGTTTCGAATATCATAGGCTTCTCTTATTTTTAATATGTTTATGTTGAATCTATCAAAATCATTTGCTTGCACGAAACAAGCGGAATGAGTGCGTGGATAAAAATTATTGAGAAAGGACTTTTAAAATGCCTACAATGAACCGCCTAAAGTGCTAAGAATTGTTGCAGTCATTGAGAACAGGCTATAATTATAATGATGATGCCGACTTGAACCTTCATAAGTATAAAAATAGCGGTACTCAACGAGTTTACCATTAATCATTCACGAGGCATTATGGTAAAATAAGATTAAGAAGCCTTAAGAAACATCTCTTTAAAACAAGCACATGAATTGGTAAGCTAATGGCATTCTACATCCCGCAATCTACACTGATGAGATATTGCCTTAATTTTTATAAAGCCAAATCAAAAAAAATGGCAAAACTCAGCGTTTATTCTTTCTCTTCTTCATGTTTTACCAAATGAAAAACTCTTATAAAAAACTCGTTAAATATACACATACGATATATGACTACTCGTTGAACGTATAAAATTCTGTGCACATCCATAAAACATCTAAATATCTACGAAACACATATAAAATAAAAAAATATTATTATCGTGCTCTATCAAGAACACGCTTACATTCAATGAGTTCAAACAGAATTTCTTGTAACAATGCTTTATCAGTTTTATCTTTGTAAAGATTCACAGAACCGACAGATGTTTCTCCCTCATTCCTCATGAAACTCAAAAGCCCAAAAGAAGATTTCTTAGGCTTATTGCTAGCATTTTCAGAAGTTTGTCCTGCATGTTTCTTCTCTATGACCACATTCATAGCATCAAGATCACCATTACCCAATGCAGTCACAAAAGCAACACCATTTTCTTTCAAAAGGCGTTGCACACCTTTTATTGTATAACCCTGATCATATAGTAACTGCTTGATACCATTGAGCAAATCAACATCGACCGGACGATAATAGCGCCTTCCTCCCCCACGTTTCATTGGTTTAATCTGCCTAAAACGTGTTTCCCAAAATCTTAAGACATGCTGCGGAAGCTCCAATAACTCCGCTACTTCGCTAATTGTGCGAAAAGCATCAGAGCTTTTATCCATTTTGTAACACCTTATTTAAAACAAAATAAATTACTTCACAATGACTCATTCTGTCTCAATTTCTCAACAAGATTAGTCAAAAATAAGACCATCATTGATACCTTACTCACCAGTCTTTTTCTAAAAAATAAAGACCCTTATTTTATACATTTCTTTAACAAATACCAAACATACCATGGCATTTATTTATGAGATATCATTTTTTCTGTTTTGCACGATGCGAATCTAAAATTCTCTGTTTAAGGACATTGGCAGCCTTAAACGTCACAACACGTCGCGGCGGAATCGGTGCTTCAACACCTGTTTTTGGATTGCGTCCAACACGTTCATTTTTACTGCGAACCTGAAAAGTTGCAAAAGAAGATAATTTAACCGCTTCACCTCTTACAAGTGAGTTGCAAATCTCATCCAAAACCAATTCGACTAAAGCTGCTGATTCAGTATGTGACAAGCCCACTCTTTTACAAACTACGCTCGCTAAATCTGCACGCGTTACTGTCTTACTTGTCATTATAACCACCTATTAAAATATTAAAAATTACAAAATGACTTATACGTTTTCTTGAAATATGGTCAAGTAGCCATAATTTACCAACGAATAAGAATTGCTCCCCATGTAAATCCACCTCCCATGGCTTCTAACATGATAAGATCTCCTTCTTTTATTTTTCCATCGCAAACAGCTGTTGTTAAAGCCAACGGAACTGATGCAGCAGACGTATTACCATGTTGATCAACGGTAATCACAACTTTATCTAGTGAAATTCCCAGCTTTTTAGCAGATGCTTCAATAATGCGCTTATTAGCCTGATGAGGTACAAACCAATCTAGTTGTGAAGAATCCATACCTGCAGCTGCAAAACAATCATCAACCACATCCGTTATCATACCAACAGCATATTTAAAAACTTCTCGTCCTTCCATACGCAAATAGCCTGTCGTTTGTGTTGTTGAAGGTCCACCATCAACATATAGCTTATCTATATAAGCACCATTAGAGCGCAATTTCGCAGACAATATACCACGCTCAAAAGCAATATCACCCTCAGTTTCTAGTGCTTCCAAAATAACAGCACCAGCACCATCACCAAACAAAACACATGTCGTACGATCTTCCCAATCTAAAATTCGAGAAAATGTATCGGATCCAATAACTAAAATTCTTTTAGCCCCTCCACACCGTAAATAAGAATCTCCTGTTGTTAAAGCAAAAATAAAACCAGAGCAAACAGCTTGAATATCAAAAGCAAATCCATGGCTCATTCCCAAAGCATGCTGAATTTCAACAGCAGAAGCAGGAAAAGTACGATTCGGGGTGGACGTTGCTAAAATAATACAATCGATGTCTTTTATTGTTAAACCAGCATTTGTAAGTGCTGCTTGCGCAGCCTCAACTCCTAAAGAAACAGTTGTTTCATTTTCACTGGCAATATAACGTTGGCGTATTCCTGTACGCTGAACAATCCATGAATCTGACGTTTCAACAAACTTTGCAATCTCATCATTTGATAAACTTCTTTTCGGCAAAGCACTTCCTACACCACGTATAATTGACCGAATCATTCAGCTCTTACCTTTTCTTCAAATTTTTTATTTCTATTATAAGAGCTTATCATAAGGACTCTCCATTCATCACCGCTTCATCTTCTTGGTCAAAAAGTGTTGCTTTATTTTCATGAAATCGCCGTAAATCAGCCGTTATTTTTTGTAAAAGTCCATTATTAACCATTTTATAACCAACGCGGATAGCAGAAGCAAAGCCATTAGCATTAGCACTGCCATGACTTTTTATAACAACACCATTCAAACCTAAAAGAACTCCTCCATTCACCCTATCAGGATCCATTTTATGTTTCAGTATACGAAAAGCACCCCGTGATAAAAAATAACCAAGAGATGTTAAAAAAGAACTGCGCATTGCAGAGTTTAAAATCTCTCCTATCTGTCGCGCGGTTCCTTCTGCGGTTTTTAAAGCAATATTACCAGAAAACCCCTCTGTCACAACAACATCGACTGTTCCTTTTCCAATGTCATTGCCCTCAACAAATCCTTTATATTCCAATCCTTCTAATTGCACTTCACGCAATATCATTCCTGCTTTTTTTATTTCATAAAGTCCTTTAACCTCTTCCACCCCCACATTTAAAAGCCCAACACTTGGTCTTTCAGTGTGATATAAAGCGCGAAACATACCTGCTCCCATAACCGCCAAATCAACCAACTGACTAGCAGAGGCACCAATTGTTGCTCCAATATCTAAAACAATACTCTCACTGCGCAGTGTTGGCCAGATACCCGCAATACCAGGACGTTCAGCCTCTGCAAGCATTTTCAAACAAAAATAAGACATGGCCATGAGTGCACCCGTATTACCAGCAGAAATGCAAGCATCAGCTTCACCATTTTTTACCGCTTCAATGGCGTACCACATTGATGATTTACCACGTCCATTACGAAGTGCTTGGCTTGGCTTTTCATCCATGCGTGTATAACTTTCTGTAGGGCAAAAGCGCGATACAGAATCCAAACAGGGATATTTTTTTAAAACCGGACGAACTGCCTCCTCTACTCCATAAAATAGAAAATAAATATTTGATAAATATTTTTGTACAATTGCTGCTCCTGCAATAGCTGCTTCTGGACCGTAATCACCGCCCATGACATCCACAGAAATTCTAATCACGCTTGCATATCCCACATCTTTTCATTTACATCTTTAAATACATATTATGATTTTTGGCTCCTGAATACTCACACAGCACATCTTGCGAAAATCGCTCCGCAGAAAATACCGTTTAGCATACAATAGATATTTTTTGTATGTTTCTACAATCACTTCCAATTTTTCAAAACAGAAAATGGAGAGAATTTTCGCTCTGCTTCTTCTAAATTTTCACCCATATTCATCTTTATCCCTTCTTTACGTGGATAATGATTAATAGACAACTCAAAAAACTCTTCCATGATTGCGCCAATATCAATTTTATCATCATAAAACACTTCAGGAGTATCAAGCCCCCCCACATCTAAAAACAATTCCCCTGTATCCTCTGATATTTGGGGCTTCATCAAATTTGAATCTTCAGGAACAAAAACAACCTCAATATTTTCACAAAGGATATTTTCTAATGGTTCCAATGTAACAACACATAACTGTAGTATACGCGCTTGCAACAGACCTTTTATACGCACTCCGCGTTTTTTCCACGGGAAAATATGGAATTTTCCCTCACAAGATTTTACTTCAATTAAATCATGGTTCTGGGCTAAATGTGTACATTCTTTTTTGTTTGCACAAAAATGAACCCTTATACCTTTAGCAGGTAGAGAACGTACAGATATTGGATAAGCCAAAGCAAATGTCATTTGAGGAACATTTTGAACATTCATTGACAACTCCCAAACATAAAAACGCGTAAAGCACTATGTTTTTATTTATCTCAAGTATTTATGCATTTTTTTCTTTTCTAAAGAAATTCTATATGGCATAATTTGCTTTATAACAGGGAAACTCAGTGTAAGCTACGGTAGATTAAGTTAAAATTAGAAAAAACTTGAGGTTGCCTTCTTGTCCTACATCTCAGTATAAAAAGGAGATACCATTGTTTCAAATGCCTCACATAATAGCCTTAATCAAACGTAAATTATTGATTGGTCTATCAATAGCAAGCATAGGAATGCTTGCTGGGTGTAGCCTTCTTGATTCTTCAGGTTCGAGCCAAATTTATAGAGAGGGCTATGTTCTTGATAAAAATGCTCTAAGTTCTATCTCTATTGGCTCAAGTCAAGAGCAAGTTCTTTTAACTTTAGGGACCCCTTCATTAAAAACAAAATATGATAATGAAGTTTTTTATTACATCTCACAGACACGTTATCGTGGGATGCAGTTTATGAAAACAAAGATTATTGATCGCAAAGTTTTAGCCATTTACTTCAGTAAAAATAATCAGGTTACAAAAGTTGCAAATTACGGATTACAAGACGGTCAAGTGTTTGATTTTATTACACAAACAACACCAACTGTAACGAAAGAACATCCTTTCTTAATTCAAATTATAAAAGGCCCTGTGAATTTGCCACCCCATAACTAAATTATATAGTCTGCATACCGTTTCAATATTATAGGTCTGATAATATCAGATCTATAATAGGGATTTGTAGCTCTTAGAGGCGGACTTTTTTTGCCATACTGTCGAGAACTGCATTAACAAGTTTTGGCTCATCACCTTCAAAAAACGCCTTTGCTATGTCAACATATTCATTCATGACAACTGCAACGGGAACATCTTTACGGTTGATCAACTCCCATAAACCTGCTCGTAAAATTGCTCGCAATATAGAATCAAGACGTGAAAGAGACCACTCTGCAGAAAGCTGTTGATGAAGCAGCGGATCAAGCTGCTTTTGATCTTTTACAACACCCGTTATAATAGCCAAAAACCACTGAAAATCAGCTTCAAGATATTGATCTCCATCAATATCTTTTCCCAAACGATAAGCCTCATACTCAGCTGCCGTTTCCATCACCCCCGAACCCACGATATCCATTTGATAGAGTGCTTGAACTGCAGCGAGTCTTGCTGCTCCACGTTTATTGGCTGAACGCGGAAAATGTCTGCTTTTTATATCAGCCATATTTAACGATTATCTCCAAATCTCTTTTTTAGAGCGATCATACATAAAGCAGCTTCAGCCGCAAAACCACCTTTATTTTTATCATCTAGTTTTGCACGCACCCATGCTTGTTCTTCATTTTCAACAGTCAAAATACCATTTCCAATAGCCAAGTGCTGATGAACAGTTAAATCCATCAATGCACGACAAGAATCATTAGCAACAATTTCAAAGTGATATGTTTCACCCCGAATAACACAACCAAGAGCAACATAACCATCATACGATATCTTGTTTTGTTCAGCAAAAGCTATTGCACTTGGTATTTCTAATGCTCCAGGAACCGTTACAACATCATAACTTGCTTCAGCTTTTTGCAAAGTATTCACTGCACCTCTCAAAAGTGCATCAGAAATCCCCTCATAAAAACGTGCCTCAACAATCAATACGTGAGGCTTTTTACCTATCTCTTTCATCATAATGGAATTCCACAAAAAACGAATCAAAAAAATCAAAGTTATAAAGCATAAAATTCTGAAAACGATCAATAGAGTGTTGGCTTATTCATCTTCTCTTTTTAAAGTAAAAAGTTTTGCAGCATAACGAGCAAGTTGATCAATTTCCAAATTGACCCGATCTCCAATTTTAGCTTGTCCCCACGTTGTCATTTCAAGTGTATGGCGAATAATAAGAACATCAAAAACACAATCCTCAACACCATTAACAGTCAAAGATGTCCCATTAAGTGCAATAGATCCCTTATTAACAATGAAAGGCATAAATTGTCTTGAAACTTTTAAATAAAAGCGAATTGCATCCCCTTCATTTTTTTGATCAATGATTTCAGCCAAACCATCAATATGACCAGAAACTAAATGTCCTCCCATTTCATCACCCAATCGAAGCGAACGTTCCAAATTAACAAAAGTTCCTTTTATCCATTGTGCAAGATTCGTTAAACGTAATGTTTCTTCCCACGCCTCGACAACAAACCAATTGGAATCTTCTTGCTTTAATCCTCGCTCTACAATTGTCAGACAAATTCCTGAACAAGCAATTGACGCCCCAATTGCTAAGCTTTCTATAGCATAGCGGGTAGAAATCTTTAAACGCATCCCCTGCTTTAAAGGTTGAACATCTTCAACACAACCAATATCCGTTATAATTCCTGTGAACATAATGTCTTACGTCTCCACTTATAAAAACGGTCATTTCCAAACATTCTTGTCTCAATCTCATGAAACTGCGAGAGATAATTTCCAAAATGAGGGGCTTCAATACGATTTTTGCCTAAAACAATGGGGGTATGAAAACATATCAAATGATCAACACAACCAGCATTCAAAAATTTTTCCCCTGTCTTGACACCCCCTTCCAATAAAACACTATTAATCCCATGTTTATAAAGCATCTGTAAAAGAGCAAAGGGTTCTACACAACCATTGTTCATCTCGACCGAATAAACAGACACACCATATTGCTCCAATGCATTTTTTTTGCTTTTCTTTGAAATATCCACATCACAAATAACCCATGTAGGAATTTTTATGGCTGTTTGGACAACTTTTGCATCAAGGGGGATAGATAAATCTGCATCCAAAATAATACGAATTGGTGAGCGCATCTCCATCCCTGGCAAGCGGCAATTGAGTTGTGGATCATCTGCTAATATAGTACCAATACCAACGAGGATAGCATTATTTTGAGCACGTAGAATATGCGTATGGGCATGAGAAAGTGTTCCACTAATTTTTACGCTGCCCTTCTCTCTTTTTCCAACACCATTATCGGCAGAAATTGCCATTTTAAAAGTGACCGCACAGCGTTGTATCTTCCTTATGCACCAATGCGTCCATAAGGATTCAAAAGCCTCTTCAGCTAAAATGCCCTCAACCACTTCAATACCCGCCGCTCGCAAAAGAGCAATACCATGACCATCAACACGCTTGTCACAATCAGTCAGCGCAATAACAACTCGAGAAACACCTGAATCAATAAGCGCATTCACACACGGCGAAGTTTTTCCATAATGCGCACAAGGTTCTAAAGTAACATAAGCAGTCGCTCCTTGAGCCAAAGAACCTGCCATGTGTAAAGCTTGCACTTCCGCATGAGGACTCCCATGAATAGCTGTTACGCCATAGCCAACAATAAAAGCCCCCACAGCACCATTATCGTTTCGCACAATTAACGTACCAACGGAAGGATTCTCACCTGTAAGACCGACATGACGTTCTGCTAAACGAATAGCTGCAGCCATAAACCGTTCATCTTGCACTTTTTTATTCATCAAAACGAGATTCTGTATCCGCGATACCCTTTGACAATTCATCTATAACATCGTGAAAATCGCTTGCATTACGAAAATCTCGATACACAGAAGCAAAACGAATATAAGCAATATCATCAATTCTTTTCAATGCTTCCATCACAAGATGCCCAATTTTTTCTGAAGAAATCTCTGGTTCTCCCAAACTTTCAAGCTGGCGTACAATGCCAGAAATTGCTCGTTCAATATGATCGGGATCAATATTGCGCTTACGTACAGCCACATCAACTGATCGCATTAACTTATCACGATCGAAGGGTTCACATCGTCCACTTTTTTTAGCAACCAAGAGCTCACGCAACTGAACACGTTCAAAAGTTGTAAAACGACCACCACAAACGGAACACACACGGCGGCGGCGAATCACTGCCCCCTCTTCTGCTGGACGAGAGTCTTTGACCTGTGTATCCTCATATTGGCAGTAAGGACAGCGCATCCTTTGTATCCTTAACGAGTGGTAAGATAAGAGTAAAGAGGAAATTGATTCGTTATATCTTTTACCTTTTTCTCAACAGCCATTTCAACGGCATGATTATCTTCATCACTTTTTGCACTCCGAAGACCATCAAGAACTTCTGAAATCAGATGACCAACTTGAATAAACTCTTTTTCTAAAAAACCACGCGTCGTGGCAGCAGGTGATCCCAAACGAATTCCCGATGTTATAGATGGCGTTTCAGAATCAAAAGGAATGCCATTTTTATTGCAGGTAATATGAGCGCGTCCCAAAGCCAATTCAGCACGTTTACCTGTTAGATTTTTAGAACGTAAATCAACCAACAACAAATGATTATCTGTACCACCAGAAACAATATTAAAACCATTACCCTGTAATGTTTTTGCTAAAGTTTTCGCATTAGCGACAACATTGGCACTGTAACTCTTGAAAGAGGGACGCAAAGCCTCCTCAAACGCAACAGCCTTTGCGGCAATCACATGCATTAAAGGACCACCTTGAAGACCAGGAAAAATTGCAGAATTAATTTTTCTGGATAAAGCCTCATCATTTGTCAATATTAAACCACCCCGAGGACCTCGAAGCGATTTATGTGTTGTTGTTGTTACAATATGCGCATGTGGAACAGGTGAAGGATGCACGCCACCAGCAACAAGACCAGCAATATGAGACATATCAACGAGTAAATGAGCACCGATTTCATCTGCAATTTCACGGAATCTTTCCCAATCCCATAGCCGTGGATAAGATGAGCCCCCTGCTATAATAAGTTTTGGCTTACGTTCTTTTGCAAGCTGCTCAACCTCATCCATATCAATAATCTGATCTTCTTGACGCACACCATAGGAAACAACATCAAACCATTTTCCTGACATATTAACAGGTGAACCATGCGTAAGGTGACCTCCAGCATTTAAATCCAACCCCATAAATGTGTCACCAGGCTGAAGTAAAGCTAAAAAGACAGCTTGATTCATTTGGCTACCAGAATTAGGCTGTACATTCGCAAACGCAGCACCGAAAAGCTGTTTTGCCCTTTCAATAGCTAAATCTTCAACGACATCAACAAATTGACACCCACCATAGTAGCGCTTTCTTGGATAACCTTCTGCATACTTATTGGTTAAAACAGACCCCTGCGCTTCAAGGACCGCTCTTGAAACAATATTCTCTGAAGCAATAAGCTCAATTTCATGTTGTTGACGCTCAAACTCCCCTCTAATTGCGTCAAAAATTGCACCATCAACAGTTTGTAAATTATCATTAAAAAAGCGCTTTTGTGCGTCATTTTCTTGCTGAGTCATAAAACACATTCCTAACATAAAAAAATAAAGTCAAGGAACGATAACACAGCAAACCATGCAAACCAAACATTTTAAACTACTTACACTCAAAAATAATGAGGCAAATATTTATCTTATTCTTTGTTATAAAAACAGCGAAAAACTTTCCTCTCGAGAATAGTAAAAAATGAGATTACATTTCTTTTTTTACACTCTTATTTGTTTACACCTTTTACAAAAAATATCTATAATCTAAAGAAATTCAATAATTTAATGATTAAAAATAATTTATAATGTGAAAAGCTGAATATAATAGGCAAAGTTAATACGAAGGCAAATAAAAATGCTAACCAAAGTTTTTATTGATGGTGAACATGGCACAACCGGACTACAAATACAAAAACGCTTAGAAAGGCGTACAGATTTAAAACTACTCTCTCTTGCTCATAAAGATCGCCATAATGTTCATCTGCGACAAGACTATCTTAATCAAGCCGATATTGCTATTTTGTGTCTTCCAGATGATGCTGCACGCGAAACGGTTCATTGGCTTCAAAAAAATAAAAACATTAGGATTATTGATAGCTCGACAGCCCACCGTGTTGCACCAGACTGGGTTTACGGTTTTCCTGAAATGACAGCAGGACAAAGAAAGCGCATCCAAGCAGCACATTATATAACCAATCCCGGATGCTATCCTACCGGTGCCATTAGTTTGATTCGCCCACTCCGTGAAGCAGGACTGCTAGACGCCGATTATCCCATCTCGATTAATGCAATCTCCGGCTATACCGGTGGTGGAAAACAGTTGATTTTACAAATGGAAAATCAATCTCAACAAAATATTCAGGACAATTATTTTATCTATGGTCTTAATCTTGAACACAAACATGTGCCAGAAATTAAAATCTATGGACAAATCAATCAACCCCCAGTTTTTATACCAAGTGTGGGTCGTTTTCCCCAAGGAATGATTGTGAATCTTCCTCTGCATCGCCATTTATTCACAAAATCAGCAAACTGTTCTGATTTGCGCGAAATTCTCGCAAACCATTACGATGGACAAAATACCATTTTAGTTGCATCACAAGAAGAAACTGCTTCACTTCAAAGACTTAATCCAGAGTGTTTAGCCAATAAAGATGGTATGAAACTGTTCGTATTTGGAAATGATCGTGAAGGTATTTTTAATCTCAGCGCCATATTCGATAATTTAGGAAAAGGCGCATCAGCTGCAGCTATCCAAAACCTCGATTTAATGCTTTCAAGCGACTAAACCTCCCTACCCACAAACTTTTATTCAACAACGCGATAAGCCCCTTTTGTTGCTCGCCAATGTGCAACAACAAAACACAACACGACTAATGCCATACTTTGATGAATGAGCCCCAAACTTATCGGAACCTCATGTAACAGTGTTAAGATACCCAAGACTGCTTGGATAATAATCATAACACAGATAAGAAATGCACGACGAGAATGAGTTGAATGTGGAGCATTTTTTTGTACATAGAAAGCATGAATAGCCGAGGCAATCAATAAAAAATAAGCAAAAAACCGATGAATAAATTGAACCATTAAGGAATTTTCGAATAAATTGAGCCAAACAGGACGATGCTGCAACAATCCATCAGGAATAATCTGCCCATCCATAAGGGGCCATGTATTATAGACTTTTCCAGCATGAAGCCCTGCAACCAAAGCTCCGAAATAAATCTCTATCAAGACGAGAATAACAAGCCATGCCGCAAAATATTGCACCTTTTTATTTGCTGGTTTTTCTGAATATTCTGCAAGCCCTCGAGATAAATAAGTAACAAAAACAATAACAAAACATGCCGTTATAAGATGAAATGCCAAACGATATTGGCTCACACTTGTTAAATTACTTTGCCCAATCCCTGAAGCAACCATCCACCAACCAATAAAGCCTTGAAAGGCGATAAGAATAGGTACAACAATAAGCGGGAGTAAGATATTTTTTTCAACACGCTTAGTCGCCCAAAACCAAATGAGCCCCAATAAAGCGACAAGACCAACAAGACGCCCAAGAACACGATGCGCCCATTCCCACCAAAAAATGACCTTAAAAGCACTTAAGGTCATATCAGGATTAAGCAGCTTATATTGTGCTATTTGTTGATATTTTAAAAATTCCTCTTGCCATTGATCCTCACCAATCGGTGGAATAACGCCGTGTATTGGCTTCCATTCCGTTATAGATAATCCTGATCCCGTCAAACGAGTAGCGCCACCTACTAAGACAATTGCCAAACAAAGCAATAAAATAGAGTAAAGCCACACCTGTATATGTTTTCTATTTTCCTTTTGCACAGGCGTTAAAATGCTATTGTTTAATCTCTTTACTGCCATCTCTGATTGCCCCACGCTTCTCTCCAACTAAAATGCATTTTAAAATTTAAACATTAACTCTTTGTCTATTTTAGTATGTACTACAACTTTAGCAAAAAACAAGCGTACCACTATAACATGCGATACATATTTCTTTTTTACGAAGCTTATGATGCTACAACGCGATAAACAGTCTTTGGAAAGCTGTCTACCATACGCATCATCCATTCTTGTTTATTAAGAACAGTATTACAAATATAATAGTCTGTTAGCTCTGCAAATTGCTCAAACCCATATTTGGGTTCGCTTGCCATCTCTAGGATGATAAAATCATATTCTTTTTTAAATTCTTGTAATATATGAAAAATATCATTTGAAAAATCTTGTGCTGAAATAGCACTTGTTAACCCCTGAGGAAGAATATCAACCCCCGTATCATAATCACGGTAAATAACATCATGCAACTTGGCATTGCCCGTTAAAATATCACTCAGTCCGCGATGTGGGCCTATGACTTTCTCTATTTGTTGACCAGAAATATCGACCAACAAAATTGTTTTGTTCTCTTTTGTGAGATGAAGTGAAAGCTTTGCCGCTGTCCGTGCAGCTTCTGGTCCAATGATTGAAATAATGGTTGAAGCACGCCATTTCAAAACATCAGATAATCCCTCTATCGTAATAAAAGCTTCAAAATTTTTCATTTCTTGAGAGACTAAAATACTCTCATTCTTCTTAAGATCATTTTCTTTTGATCTCAAATCCTCTTCTGAGATTTGGTCTTTTTTCCTTTTAAAGCACGGATAGAATAACAATATTCCTAGCAAAAGAGTAAGGAAACTGACCAATGCACTCACAAGAATATTTTTTCCATAAAGAGCCATAAAAGAAATTGGTGCTAACGTTGTTGGCGTGACCACGTGGATATTTGTATTTTGTAAGAGAAGAGGATCATCACTCAATCTCCGATATGAATCAATAATTTTTTCTCTTCGTTGAGCAGACTTGCTCATCGCTTCATTTTGGGCATCGACTGCTACTTTTATTTTATTTTCAAACTCGTTAAATATTTCATTCAAAGATTGGGATTGATCTTTTACAAAAAAGTTCATTCTTTTTTTGAGCTGTTTTTCTAATTCCGTTGCAATAACCTCATCTGAATGAACTTGATAAACGATTTGTAAAATTTTATTTTTTAATTGATGAGAAACTGTCTCTAATTCTGCAGTCATCGCTTTAATTTGAGGATGTGTCCACCCTAATTGCACAGCCATATGTGCTCTTTGTGTTTCCAAGAGATCACGTTTAGATTCCAGAGCAGCAATTGCTGAATTGCCTGCAATAAACGATAAAGACAGTAAAGACTGCCCATTTTCACGCATCATGTTAATCGTTGAATTCAAACTTGTTAAATGAATACGCTTTAAAGTTGCTTGCGTTAATTGCATCGAAAGATCATGAAGCTCTGTTTGTTTTACACCACGCTGAATAAAAGAATCAATAGATTTACGAAATTCCTGCACGATATTAAGGATTGCAATATTATCATATTGTTTGTCTTCTAATTTATCATTTAACAAGAATTGTTTCTGTTTTATGATTGCTTGTGAAAATGCGGAAAACCAAGTTTCCAACCCACGTTGAGCTGCTTCAAGTGTCTCGGCTTCAAAAGTAAGATCGATAAAATCACCATGACGCGATAAACGGATATTTTCATGATTTTTTTTCTTATAAGAAGCACTTAAAGAAAAATTCGAATCATTGAAGAACATAGGCTGTGAAAACAAAAAGGCGATAACATTGTCTTTCTTTTTAATTGGTAATGGCTTTCCTACAGAATCAGATAATGAAAATGTTAAAGTTGCTTGGTAACCACGAGGCTGGACAAAATAATACAACCAAATCAAAGATACACATAGCATTTGTAATAGCAAAACAATCAAAATGCTTCGCCATACGGTACGTACGAATAGTCTTTTATTACATGTAAGACTCATCTTTATTTTAACCAGCAAAATACTTCTTCATATTGTTTTATTAAGAGAAAGTAGTAACTATCCTCTTAACTTGCTGTCATATTATTTTGAGATAATAAAAATATAAAATTTAAGAACAAATGTTCAAAAATAGCTTTAAAGAACTTAATTCATATTTTTTTTGAGGCTCTCTAGTTGTTTTTTTGCTTCAGAAGTAACAACCGCTCTAATGGTAATAGACCCATCATCATGCCCTTCTTGCACTATTTCCGCAGAGTTTTCATAAAACCAATCAATAAGCGACATTTCATGAGGTTGTAAAAGATATTCAATGCTTTGCACCTCTCCAAAAATTCGCTTTTCAATGGCTCTTAATAATTGATCGAGTCCATCCCCCTTAAGTGCTGATACCATGAGAGCAGGATTTAATCGCGTCTTTGCGCTTGTTTGTAAAACATTCAATGCTTGCTCATCTAACATATCAATCTTATTCCAAACTTCTATGATATGCTCCATATCATCAATATCGATATCAAGACTTGAAAGCACTTCTAAAACATCTTGGGCATGTGCTCGATGATCAAGATCTGACATATCTCTTATATGAAGAATGAGATCCGCTTCAACCACTTCTTCAAGGGTTGCTCTAAAAGCTGCAATCAAATTCGTTGGCAAGTTAGAAATAAACCCTACAGTATCAGACAAAAGAACAGTTTTTCCATGGGGAAGCACAACTTTGCGCAAAGTCGGGTCAAGCGTTGCAAATAACATATTCTTTGCTAAAACATCTGCACCGCTTAAACGGTTAAAGAGAGTTGACTTTCCTGTATTCGTATATCCTACCAGTGCCACAACAGGATAAGATGTTTTTTTCCTTTTTGCTCTATGAAGTGCACGTGTTTTAATAACCGTTTGCAATTCGCGGCGAATACGAATAATTTTCTCTTGTAAAAGACGCCTATCTGCTTCAATTTGCGTCTCACCAGGTCCACCTAGGAAGCCACGCCCCCCGCGTTGCCTTTCCAAGTGCGTCCAACTCCGCACAAGCCTCCCTTTTTGATAGGACAAACGCGCTAACTCTACTTGCAAAACTCCTTCTTTTGTTCGTGCACGATCCCCAAAAATTTCAAGAATCAAAGCCGTTCTATCGATAACTTTGCAATTCCATAATTTTTCTAAATTACGCTGCTGTACTGGCGTTAAAAAGTGATCTACAATCGCAAGCTCAATAGAATATTCATCTATATAACAGGTTAACGCATCTACTTTACCTTTTCCAAAGAGAGTCGCAGAGCGAGGCGTTGCAATATTAATCGTTTCATAATTAACAACTTCTAACCTTATAGCACGTGCTAACCCCAATGATTCTTTAACACGAGAAGATATAGAACACTCTCTCAAAGAGCTTTCACTTCTATTTTCTTGAAAAATCGGTATCAGAACAAGTGCGCGCACCTGTTCTGTATTCTGCGAAAATACCCCTCCTAATCTCTCATTTTCATTTATCATAGCAATCTAAGTACTTTTAAATGGGATAAGAGGTCTATCTTAAAATGATATGTTTACTCAGGACTTTCACCCTCAAACATCTGTACAGGCTGTCCAGGCATAATCGTAGAAATAGCATGCTTATAAACCAATTGCGCGTGTCCATCTCGGCGCAAAAGAACACAAAAATTATCAAATGAAGTTACAATACCCGTGAGTTTAACGCCATTGACAAGAAAAATTGTAAGGGAAATTTTTTGCTTACGCACCGTATTTAAAAACACATCTTGCAGGTGTTGTGATCGCTCTGCCATTATTCTTACACCTTTATCTAGATTGCATAAAAATATTCGTGCATGCATATCGACTGAAAAATATCCAATTGTCAACGTAGAAGCTTAAAAATTCAGCAACAAACAACTGAAATTAGAGAAAAAACGGCTCTTTAAGACAATAATAAAGTACAACTTACGAAAAGCTATATTAAATTAAAAATTTTTCCACGTTTACTTTTTTATGAGCTTACAATTCAAAGGCATACTTTTATACATCCTAAGCTATTACGGACTATATGTGATGATGAATCTGCTTCGTTTAGAATCAATAAAAGTAAGCGGACAACAACATTTATTAACGATTATCGATATTAAAGAAAGGCATTCGCACCTTACTGTATATATAACCGCTATTAAATTGTCCTTATTTCAAAGACTACCGGCTTATAAAGCTTTCTATAAACACAAGTTGTAAACAGTATTTTTGTTTTAGTTAGATTTAAATAATAAATTGTTTTTACTATATTTTATAACATTTTTAAACAGGGTACAAGAAACCGCGTTAACTTTATCTTGATAAGTTTTTAAAATTTTTCCCTAAGCATATTCCTTTCTAAATAATTAACAGCTAGTATGTAGAAATTATGTGGAAGAGAACGTATCCCTTTTCCGGCTGTAAGAGTACGAGGCGAGTATGGCACGCAGAACAAAATTGCAAACATTTGAAGTTGAAGTTGAAGAAGCCCTCACAAAAGCTATGAACTTTGATTTCGATGACACAGGATTTGAAACGATATCATCCAATAATTCTGAAAATGTTGTTAATGTCGATGATCTGATTCAAAAAATTGCAATGGCAGAAGAAGAATTTTTTGCTGAAAACGGTACGTCAACTTTTGTTTCTAATATTCATGATGAAGCTGTTATTGATAAATCCGTTGTTGAACAGCTTTTTGCTCCAAAACCTTCACCTGATATTTCAGGTGGAACTGTTCATAATACATTATTGCCTACAAAACTTCTTCCCGCAAATGATGATATAACAACCCCTGTAAATTTTGGACCATTCAAGCAGCGTTCTTCCTCTCGAGTCTACTGGTATACAACAGCGCTTAGTGCTTTATGGGCAACGGGAGGAGCTTTTATTGCGCACAAGCTCGCACCTACCGGACTCAGCTCCTTATCCAATATCAGCACTTTTGTTACCTCCCCAACAGGACTTGCTTTAGCAGCCGGAACAGCAATTCCTATCCTTATATCTTGGGGCGTTGCTCAATTAACAAAACGTTCAAACGACTTGCATAATATTGCGCTTCTTATGACCAATGCTGCACAGCGCCTTAGTGAACCACAACATCTATCTGAAAAACAAGCTATTGCTATAGGGCAAACCATTCGTGAAGAAGTAGCGGCAATGAACGAAGGTATTGAACGTACCCTCGGACGTGCTGTTGAACTTGAAGCAATCATACAAGGTGAAGTTCACAATCTAGAACAAGCCTATGCTGAGAATGAATCACGCATTCACACATTAATCAAAGAATTGAGTAACGAACGCATAGCCATTTTGAATCATGCAGATCGCGTACAATCAACAATTAAAGGAACCCAAGAACAACTGAGTGATGAATTTGGTTTGGTTACCTCTAACATTGTGACCAATGTTGAAAAGCTTGCACAAACCCTTTCTCAAACTTTACAAAAACAAGGCGAAGACCTTGTTGAAAAACTTTCCTATGCCGGTGATGGCGTAACAAATCAACTTGTTGAAAAATTTAACAAAACAACAACACAAATTCAGCAGAAAAACACGGAATTTTTTCATGAATTAGGAAAAAACTTCGATGGCTTTGCAAAACGATTTGATCATAATGAAAAACAAATAGAAAAAACTTTTAATGAAACAGCTGAAAAAGCAGAAGTACATGTTGCTAAAATTGCAACACATATACAAGCAGTAACAGATCAAACTTTGCACGCTGTTGATGAAAAGTTTAAAGCCTTGGATAAAGCTCTTATTGATCGTAATAATCAATCTCTACAGAATTTTGATGAGAAGATCTTAAAGCTCGACGACCAAGCACATAAACTCTCTTCTAAATTTGATAACGTAACCTCGCAAGCAATTGGAGCCTTTGAACAACGTTTAGCAACTGTTGATCTTTCTCTTAAAGAACATAGTGATTCCATCATTGATTCCTTTATAGAACGCAGTCAGGCTTTAGAGGATAATGCTGAAAAACTTGGTAACTTCTTGGAAGCTCATGTCTTGAAAATAAATGAGAACCTCCAAGAAAAAACAGCAGACATTACCCATGCATTTACAAATGGACGTGAAGCTATTCTTTCTGCAATTGATAAAAGTAAAGAAAGTCTGAGAGAAGAAATTCAATATGTCGACAATGCCATTGTTGATATCATACAAGAACGTTCACAAGATTTTAAAGTACAACTTTCTGATCAACGAGCTCTTATGGCAGACATGCTCGATAACGAGAAAAATAAAATTGCGGATACATTAAGAAATCAAATTGATGTTTTGTCCCAAAATACTTCTCATATTGAAAAAGTTTTGGCTGATAATGTTCAAGTCGTTGATAAACAAGCTGAAAATCATATTACAAACATCATTCAATGCACTGAAAAGTTACAAGATGTCATTGTACAAAGTTGTAATACAACCCAAGATGCTTTAGAAGCACAAGCGAGAAATATTGATATCCGTGCCGATGCTCTGCGCGATTCTTTAGCGATTAATAGTTTTTCTCTCAATGAAGTTCTTGCCGATCAAGCACGCACACTTGAACAACGCATGGAAACAATCCATAATCTCATTGCAAAAAGTGATATACGTGTCGATGTTGCATTGAAACAACAAATAGATTTAGTTGAGAGTGCAATTGTCGCCAATAATAAAAACATTACTGAAACGGTTCAAGATCATATCAAAAACCTTGAAAGCCATGCCGAAATTTTAAAGAATACTCTCTCTCAATCGAGTGGTGTTTTCTTTGAAACCCTTGAAACACGTATGGAATCATTCGATACAGATCTAGAAGATCGTGCACACAAAATTTTTGAACGGACAACAACGCTAGAGGAAACATTATCTGAAAAATTTAGCCAAATCTGTGAAGCCATTGATATGCAAACATCTGTTATTGAGGAACGTTCTGACACATTAAAAACGTCTCTCATGATTAGTAATGAGCAAAGTCAGATAATTCAACAAGCGCTGGAAAGCAGTGTTGACAATATGCGTGTAACCTTAGAAGACTCTGTTAATACAGTGACAGATAACCTGCATAATAAGATTATAAAAGCTTCTGATATTCTTTCTTCTACGAGTGAACAAATTCTTTCATCTGTTACAAATGTTACTGCACAAGCAGAAAATATTCTCTCAGAATCAGGCAATCGCATTGTATCAAATGTCAAAAAAACTGTTTATGATACCAGTGAAAAAGTTCTGTCAGTTCTGTCTGAACAAACAGCGCATACTGTCGAAGCTTTCGCAACAGCCAGCCATAATGCACAAGCATTATTGAATGAAACTATTCACACATCAACAACAGCAATAGAACAAGTTCTTAATGAACGCTGTGATGTTCTTCATCACTCTATGCAAAATCTTAAAAATAATTTAGGATATCAGCTCTCTGATGTAACGAGCCGTCTGGAAGATGCTGGAAATCAAACAACAACACAAATTTCACAACATGTTGGAAAAATAACAGAGCTTACAAATCACTTAAATCAAGCAGCGCAAAATACGACAGAATCAATTGATTCTTTAACACAGCATATCGGTGAACAACTCTCTCTTTCCACACAAGATGCTGAACAAAGAATTTATGCACATAATGAATCTTTAGTGAATAGCTTAACCAAAGCTAACTCTGAAACACTTCAAACAATAACGATTATGAAGGAAGAGCTTGTTAATAATGTTTCATCCATCTTAACACAGTTGAATCAATCAATTTACAATTTTCACGAAAATAGTAATGTTTTATTATCGGCTGTTCAAAATATTGATGGGCAGTTTAATGAGAGTACGAATAATTTTTTCCGCAACACGGACCAAGTAGCAGAGCGTTTGTCAGCTTCAAATCAAGCGCTCAATACTAATGTTGAAATTCTGCAAGGACTTTCAAAGAGTACCTTTGAACAAATTAATCATATAACGAGCAGTTTTGGTGAACATGCAAAGACACTTTCCCAAACTATTCATGTTCTTGAACAGTCTGAAAATTCACTTAGTGCAACACTTGAAGAAAAACATAATACGCTTTCTGTATTAAGCGATGCTCTTGTTTCAAAGTCTCATGAAATTAATCAAATGATTGGGCGTTATGAAAAAATCTTCAACTTAGCACTTGAACGCTCTGATAAGAATGCGCGTAACTCCACAAATTCATTCCAACAATCACTTAATAAGCTTGTTAGTGAAGCATCAACGCGTTTTTCAGAAGCAGCAGAAGATATACGTCGCTCCGCTGATGAAGTTCGTTTAGAGCTTTCAAAGATTAATAATGATATCAATGAAAATGTAAAAAAACTTCCAGAAAAAACAAAAGAAACAACGCAAACAATTCGCACAGCTTTGAATGAACAGATTACAGCGTTACAAGATTTAGTCAGTGTTATACAAAATGATCAAAAGAGCGCACAAAAACAGCTAATGTCAGCATTTCCTACATCATCAATGTTTAATCAAAAAAGTGACAGTTCCACTGAGTCTGTTAAAAAGATTGTGCCACCTAAGCCTATTTTGCAACAAGATCAAAGCAAAAAAAGACCAAATAAATGGGTATCAAATCTCTTAGAAAGAGCTTCACGTGAAGAAACATTTTATGATGCTCCCCCTAGTGATGATGTTTTAACATCAGTGCAAACAAAACCATCTCCTGCAAACTGCTCTCTTAATTCATTAGCTTCTGGTATAGTGCAAGCTATTAATCACAATGCCATTGTTGAGCTATGGGATCATTATCAACGTGGACAAAAAAACATCGTAACAGAACGCCTTTATACCTTAAATGGACAAAAAATATTTGAAATGATTAAGAAAAAATATATGAGCGATTTTGGGTTTAAACGTTCAGTGAATCAATATGTTACAGATTTCGAAAAGCTCTTACGTGATATATCGCGCAGTTCTGGCTCTTCCAACTCAGTTCGCAAGTACTTGATATCAGATACCGGAAAAGTTTATACTATGCTTGCTCATGCAAGTGGTCGAATCCAATAACAAATAAGAAAGTGGAAAAAGATATTTTTTCCACTTTCTGTCTCCAGTTGTTTTAATGGCTCATCATAGAATGCTTTTTTTCAACTGTAGCTTTGTACTTCAAAGGTTGGGATAATTGGGCATGCGGTTTCCTTTGATATCCTAAGCAATAACCCTAAAGAAGCGTAATGGCTTATCAAACAACGTATCATTCTAAGAATGATAAAGCATGTTTTCTATTTCCTTATCTTTTTCTTAACTCCTTTATTTTTCATAGTTTCATAAAGGTACAAAATCAGTAATAATTATTTTTATTAATTGTGAAAAAAATTCATGCTTTTGTATTAAAATAGCTCATAGAAACACTTCTATTTATTTTTTTTTAATGTTTTTTATCCACATATTACTCTCGTTTGAATTATGTAAGTAAATATTTTTTATTATATTAGATGAGTTTGAGCTAAAAGAATCTTATTGTATTCAAATTTCTCATTCAACATACGAGATGATTCATTATAAATTATAAAGTTTGCATTATTAAGAGTTCAATTGAATAATAAACAAAACAACTCCCATTTTTAAAGTTCCAATTTCCTTTTAAATAGCTGCAAAAATAATTTATAAATTGCAAATTGTTATTTAAAATTTCTTCTACCTCCCTATAGAAATTTAAATAAAGAAGATGAAGTTAATAGAAAACACTCTTCTTTTCTTTCCTTAAGTTGTAAGCATTGCAAAAAAAATAATGGCTTGGTAATGTAATTATTAGTAATATTTTATTCGTTTGTAGACTAATCAATTTTTACGCGTTTTATTAAGGAAAGAAAAAACTAATCGTGCTTCTATCAATGAAATTATTCATGCACACAAACAAAAAGAATCATCAAACTGGTTTTACGATCCAGAAGAGTTTTCTCATACTCATGCATTTTGATATTCAGAGAAATGAGGATCTATTAGTGGACAAAACCTTATCGTAGATGGAACATCTCATATACACATACGCTAACTTGGATATCATAAAAATGTCTAGAGAACGAAATAGTGATTTCAGTTCACCAAAAGCTGAACTTGACAGTGCCGCACTTTTTTATCACCAGTACCCTAAACCTGGAAAATTGGAAATACAAGCAACAAAACCTCTTGATAACCAACGTGATTTAGCTCTTGCTTATTCTCCAGGTGTTGCTGCACCATGTCTTGCAATTCATGAAGATCCTAATCTTGCTGCTCAATATACCTCCCGTTCTAATTTAGTCGCTGTTATATCCAATGGAACTGCTGTTCTTGGTTTAGGAAATATTGGCCCTCTTGCTTCAAAGCCAGTTATGGAAGGTAAAGCCGTTTTATTCAAAAAATTTGCGAATATTGATGTCTTTGATATTGAAATTGATGCATCCGATATAGAACAAATGGTACAAACGGTATCGACTTTAGAACCTACATTTGGTGGTATTAATCTTGAAGACATTAAGGCTCCTGAATGTTTTGACATCGAAGAAAAGCTTCGTGCTAAAATGAAAATTCCAGTTTTTCATGATGACCAACATGGAACTGCCATTATTGTTTCTGCGGCTGTATTAAATGCCTTAAATCTTTCAGGAAAAAAAATTGAAAATGCAAAAATAGTTACCTCAGGTGCAGGTGCTGCTGCCCTCGCTTGCCTTAATCTTTTGGTTCGTCTTGGGGCAAAAGTTGAAAATATTTGGCTTAGTGACTTAGAGGGAGTTGTTTATGAAGGTCGCAAGACCCTTATGGATCGTTGGAAAATCAATTACGCACAAAAAACGGACGCACGAACTTTATCTGATATTATTGATGATGCGGATATTTTTCTAGGCCTATCTGCAGGTGGTGTTTTAAAGCCTGAATATCTTAAAAGAATGGCTCAAAATCCACTCATTTTAGCACTGGCTAATCCAGTACCAGAAATTATGCCTGAAGAAGCACGCTCTATACGACCAGATGCAATGATCTGCACAGGACGCTCTGATTATCCCAATCAAGTTAATAATGTCCTTTGTTTTCCCTATATCTTCCGTGGTGCATTAGACGTAGGTGCTAGTGCAATTAATGAAGAAATGAAAATGGCCGCTGTTCATGCGATTGCTGCCCTTGCACGTGAAGAAACTTCAGATGTTGTAGCACGTGCATACTCAAAAGAACCACCCAATTTTGGACCAGACTATCTAATCCCCTCTCCTTTTGATCCGCGTTTAATACTGCGTATTGCCCCCGCTGTTGCTAAAGCAGCAATGACAACTGGTGTTGCCATTCGTCCCATTGAAGATATGGAGGCCTACTATGATATCCTCAATCGATTTGTCTTTCTTTCTGGTTTAACAATGAAACCTGTTTTTGCTGCAGCAAAAACAGCAAAACGTAAACGCGTCATCTATGCCAATGGTGAAGATGAACGCGTCCTTCGTGCGGCACAAGTTGTCATTGAAGAACAAACAGCAACGCCCCTCCTTATCGGCCGTCCACATGTCGTAGAAGCAAGATTAAAACGCTTTGGTTTAAGAATTCGTCCCGGTATAGATTTTGAATTAACAAACCCTGAAGATGATCCACGTTTTCGTGATTATGTTAATTTATTTTTTCATTATACAGGAAGGCGTGGTGTTACGCCTGAAATGGCAAAAACAGTAGTGAGAACATCAACAACGGCTATTGCTGCCCTTGCCGTTATGCGTGAAGAAGCAGATGCAATGATTTGCGGCTTAGAAGGACGCTTTGAACGTCAACTTGAATTGATTGAACAAATTATCGGTCTTGATCCTCATGTTCACCGTTTTTCTGCTATGAGTTTGCTTATCTCTCAACAACGTACTCTTTTCCTTACAGATACTTACGTCAATGAAAATCCTTCTGCAGAAGAAATCGCTGAAATGACTGTGTTGGCAGCTCAAGAAGTTGAAGCATTTGGAATAACACCAAAAGCAGCCTTATTATCACACTCAAACTTTGGTTCTAAAAACACAGAAAGTGCGCGTAAAATGCGACGTGCAACAGAAATTCTTGCCAAATTACACCCTGATTTAGAAGCAGATGGTGAAATGCATGCTGATGCTGCCCTTTCCAAAGTTTTTCGTGATCGTGTTTTTCCTAATTCTCGTCTTAAAAGTGAAGCTAATTTGCTTGTCTTTCCAACACTTGATTCAGCCAATATCACGCTCAACACTGTTAAAAGCCTCACAAATGCACTCCATGTTGGTCCTATTCTAATCGGGGCAGCACGTCCCGCCCATATCTTAACACCTTCAGTAACTTCCCGGGGAGTTGTTAATATAACAGCCCTTGCTGTCCTTGCTGCCAATAGAAAAAATAGTCTTGTAAAATAAATGCGTAATAAAATTTCAAAGTTTTTTAAATATTGAGATATAGTATTTCATGTACTGTAAACCTCTTTTCTCTATAGATAAAGACAGCTATATTCTGGATTAAGTCTTTTTTTTAAAGAGAAAAAAGGCTAGAAGAACAATATTAAATGTATTTTGAATTTACTAACTCTATAATAAGGAATCCGTACATTGCCTTCCACGTTTGATAAAGTTGCTGATATCATTGCAGAAATCAGTGAAATTGATCGCAATACAATTACACCTGAGAGTCATACAATTGACGATTTAGGAATCGACAGTCTTGATTTTCTTGATATTGTTTTCGCTATTGATAAAGCTTTTGGAATAAAAGTCCCTCTAGAACAATGGACACAAGAAGTCAACGAAGGTACCGTTGCAACAGAAGAATACTTTGTTCTTAAAAACCTTTGTGCAAAAATTGATGATCTCGTTGCCTTAAAACAGGCGGAGTAGTTTTTTCGCCATGCATGATCAATCTGTATTCATCACTGGTATAGGTCTCATAAGCTCTCTGGGGGAAGGAACTGATCAACATTGGAATCTCTTAAATGATCCAATCCGTACACCAAACCTAGATTATACAACTTTTTCACCTTACACGGTTCATAAATTGCCCGAAATTGATTGGAGTTTACAAATTCCTAAAAAAAGTGATCAACGGCAAATGGGAACATGGCAGCGTCTTGGTACCTATGCGGCTGGTCTTGCTCTTGATGATGCTGGCATGAAAAATAATGAACAACTCACTTCAACAATGGATATGATCGTAGCGGCAAGTGGGGGAGAACGTGATATTACTGTTGATACACAGATTCTTTCTAAAGCGCGCGCAGTTGCCGATCATGCTTCTATGTTAAATGTTGCTCTTTCAACTGAACTTCGTCCAACATTATTTTTGGCACAACTTTCAAACCTTTTGGCAGGAAACATTTCAATTGTTCATAAAGTCACTGGATCATCTCGTACATTTATGGGAGAAGAAGGCAGTGGTCTTTCTGCACTTCAAATTGCTGTAGCTCGTATTAAATCAGGTCAAAGTACCCATGCTCTTGTAGGAAGTTCCTATAATGCACAAAGTTATGATATGTTGTTGGCGCATGAGCTTGGTGGTCTTTTAACCCATAATGGATGGAGCCCAGTGTGGGGTCGTAAAGTTTACCCTGGCGGCGGTATTATAACCGGTTCTGGTGGTATTTTCTTCGTTCTTGAAAGTGGAGAACATGCGAAAAAACGTAACGCACGTGCTTATGCTGAAATTAGTCAAATTGTTACAGACCAAATAGATAGAACCAAAACTTCACTTAGAGATTCAATTGCAACAATGTTAAAAACTGCGGGCGCTAAATCTGCCTTAGCCATTTCAGCAGCCTCAGGAGCTCACGAAGCAACAAAAGCAGAACAAAATGCTCTTGATAATGCTGATCTATTTTACCGTGGCATTACAACATTATTTGGTTATATGCGGGAAGCACAATTTCCTCTAGCTCTAGCTCTTGCAGCACTTTCAATTGAAAAAAAACGCGGTTTTCCAGTGTTAAGTCCTCATGAAAAACCTTTTTCTAAAGAAGTACGTGAAATATTTGTTACAACGATTGGTATAAAAAGAGCTGAAGGTATTGTGCGTCTTACTGCTGTTTGAAGGGGAATTTCTATAGTGAAATATCATGATCATTTTGGGCGTCCACTTGTAGCAATAACTGGTGCAGGCATTGTCACATCACTGGGACAAGGGAAACATGAAAATTGGCAAAAATTAACAAGTGGTGTAAGTGGTATCCACAAAATAACACGTTTTCCCGTTGAGGGATTAAATACATATATTGCTGGAACAATTGATTTTCTTAAAGAAAGTACACTTGGTGCTTCAGCTCTCTCTGAGAAGCTTGCACATCTTTCTGCTGAAGAAGCTTTAGAACAAGCTGCTATTGATAAAAAAAATTTTAATGGACCACTCTTTCTAGCTGCTCCTCCTGTTGAACTTGAATGGAAAGCACGTTTTAGTCTTGATCAAGAGGAAGAATTCAATAATGAGCCTTCTTATGCACATCTTCTTAAAGTCTGTAAGGATAAACTCCATGAGACGCTTTTTGAATCCACACAATTTGGTGCAATTGCAGAAAAACTTCAAAAAACATTTGGCACAAAAGGACTTCCTGTTACACTTTCCACTGCCTGTGCATCTGGTGCAACAGCAATTCAATTAGGTGTTGAGTCTATTAGACGGAGAGAGACAAATAGAGCTCTCATAATTGCGACAGATGGATCAGTTTCAGCAGAATCTCTTATTCGTTTTTCGCTACTATCTGCTCTTTCAACTCAGAATGAGCCTCCAGAAAAAGCAGCAAAACCCTTTAGCCGTGATCGAGATGGTTTTGTTATGGCAGAAGGCTCAGGCGCTCTTGTTCTTGAATCTCTTCAAAGCGCATTAAACCGTAATGCTACAGTTTTAGGAATTTTAGCTGGCTGTGGAGAAACCGCCGATGACTTTCACCGTACACGTTCAAAACCCGATGCATCACCAGCAATTGAATCCGTTCGCAAAGCTTTAGACGATGCAAAAATAACCATCAATGAAATTGACTATATTAATGCCCACGGAACTTCAACACCTGAAAATGAGAAAATGGAATATCTTGCATTATCAACAGTATTCGGTGATCTTTTAGAGCATATTCCTGTCTCTTCTAATAAATCAATGATTGGGCATACATTAACTGCTGCTGGTGCAATAGAAGCGGTTTTTTCGCTTTTAACCATTCAATCGGGAATACTTCCACCGACAATAAATTATGATAATCCTGACCCTACTATCCCTTTAGATGTTGTTCCTCATCATAGCCGTAAGTCCTGTGTCAATGCGGTTTTGTCAAACTCATTTGGATTTGGTGGTCAAAATATGAGTCTTGTTATCACTGCATATAAAGGATAATCCTTTAATAATAAAATTTTATAACGCTAACCAATAATATATTTAAGGGGGATGATAATGCGTGCACTGAAACTCTTCGATGATCGTCGGCTTGAAATCACCAATATTTCCCCGCCATCTTCACCTAGTATAGGTGAAGTAACTGTGCGGATAAAAGCCGTTGCTCTTAATCATATTGATGTATGGGGATGGCGTGGCATGGCTTTTGCGAAAAGAAAAATGCCACTCATCATTGGTGCAGAAGCCTCTGGTGAGGTTATACAAATAGGAGATGGCGTTGAACATCTCCAACTTGGACAGATTGTCTCAATTTATGGTGCACAAACCTGCGGAGTATGCCAAGCTTGTCATGAAGGACGGGATAATCTTTGCAGTAATGTAAAGGGAGTCTATGGTTTTCACCTTGATGGATTTGCGTGTGAGCTTGTCAATTTGCCAGCACGTTTATTAGTTCCATCACCTCCCCAATGTGATGAATTGCAAGCAGCAGTTGCTCCAATTACTTTTGGTACCGTAGAACATATGCTTTTCGATAACGCAAAACTACAAGCAGGAGAAACAATCCTGGTACAGGCTGGTGGCTCAGGTATTGGTTCTGCAGCCATTCAACTTGCAAAACACATGGGCTGTACAGTTATCACAACTGTAGGTTCAGATGAAAAAATTGCAAAAGCGCACTCTCTTGGGGCAGATCATGTGATTAATTATCGTAAAGATCGTTTTGAAGGTGTAGTGCGTAAATTAACCCAAAAAAAAGGTGTTGATGTTGTTTTTGAGCATGTTGGTGTAGATACATGGAACGGTTCTCTGTTATGTATGAAAAAAGGAGCACGTTTAGTGACTTGCGGTTCTACCTCTGGTGTTTCAGCACCAATAAATCTCATGCAATTATTCCAGCAACAGCTTAAGATATTCGGTTCATTTGGCTGCCGTATGGAAAATATGAAAAATGCCATGCAAAAAATGGCACAAAAAGCCGTACACCCTGTCATTGATACAATTGTTGGGCTGGATGAAATTGATACAGCTTTAAAACGAATGGAGAGTCGTGATGTTTTTGGTAAAATTATCCTTAAAATCGATTAAATCATGATGAAGCTTTCTCTTAAAAATCTCATATATCGTATTAAAATTATAGCTAAAAAAATATCCTACTTGTTATGGGCATATCTGCTCTTTGGTTCTTTATTTATTCTAAAATGTTTTCCAGCCAAAATGGGAATTTCTTTTTTTGCTTGGTTAGCAAAAAAAATTGGTCCCCTTGTACATCGTCATCAAATCACACTTGCAAACCTTAGGAGTGCATATCCAGAAAAAACAGAGCAAGAACTCCGTGCGATTGCAATAGAAATGTGGGAAAATATAGGACGTTTCCTAGCCGAATATATTTTTCTTGATAAAATTTTTGATTTTGATCCTCATGCAGACGAGCCAGGTTTCATTGAGGTTAAAGGTATTGAAATATTTGAGCGATTAAAAAATGAAAAAAAACCACATATTTTTTTCACCGCACATACTGGAAATTTTGAACTTCTGCCTATTTGTGCACAAAGTTTTGATCTTAATGTTACGGTATTATTTAGACCACCCAATAATCCCTATGTTGCCAAACGAATCCTTAAAGCACGACAAACTTCTATGGGACACCTTGTTCCCTCCAAGGCCGGAGCAGCATGGGCATTAGCAGCCAAATTAGAAGAAGGTGAAAATGTTGGTATGCTCGTTGATCAAAAATTTCGCCGCGGTATTATGGGAACATTTTTTAACAGACCTCTTAAAACAAACCCCTTAATTATAAAACTTGCTCGACAATATGACTGTGATATTTATCCAGCACGTTGTATTCGTTTGCCTAGTGGACGTCATCGTTTAGAGTTATATGAACATGTAGAACTTCCACGTGATGAAAAAAATGATATCGATATAGCTGCTTCTACGCAAAAATTAAATGATATTGTTGAATCTTGGGTCCGTGAATATCCTGGACAATGGATGTGGTTACATAGGCGTTGGGACATCTAACATAAGCTCTATTGCTTACAAAGGAAGTGCAAAATGTTAGCCTCAAAAGATATCAAAGATCTCACAGCAATTATCACTGCATTACGAAACTCTGATAATGGTTGTATCTGGCATAAAAAACAAACTTTTGAATCCCTCATACCCTATATGCTCGAAGAAGTTTACGAAGTCATCGATGCCATTGAACGAAAGAATCGAAAGGATCTCTGTGAAGAACTTGGGGATCTTCTTTTACAAGTTGCCTATCATGCTACCATAGCACAAGAAGAAGGCAGCTTTACTTTTGAAGATGTTGTTTATGCAATCACGGAAAAAATGATTCGACGCCATCCTCATGTTTTTGGAAATGCCGAGCAAAAAAAACGAGGATTTATAAAAGAGGAGTGGGAATATATAAAAAAAAGAGAACAGGTTGAACAAAAAAGAATGTGCGAAGAAAAAAACAACAATTCCTCCATAAGCATACTCGCAACAGTAAAACAAATCCAGCCAGCAAACCAAGAGGCACTTGCTTTACAAGAAGCAGCAGCTAAAGTAGGTTTTGATTGGCAAAAAAGTGATAAAGTTTTTGAAAAAATAGAAGAAGAACTCGAAGAGCTCAAAGAAGCCATCAAAAATAAACAAAACTCAGAGATAGAAGCAGAGTTTGGAGATCTCTACTTTATACTCCTTAACCTCGCGCGCCACTTAGCGATTGATTCACAAAAAGCATTAAAAAAAACGAATATAAAATTTCGAAATCGTTTCGCCTATATTGAAGAAAAGCTATCCACTCAATCTAAAACACTCACTGACACATCCTTGAATGAAATGGAAGCACTTTGGAAGCAAGCTAAAAATGAACAATAAAAAATAGTAGATTTCTTCTACCTAAAAGAACAAGCCCCTCTAAAATTACTAAATTATAATTTAGCTCAGCTCAATTTGTTTTATATTGATCCTGCATAGCAGGACGAAGTTCCACCGATTCGCCACACCCGCATGCTGAAACTTGATTAGGATTTTTAAAGATAAAACCAGACCGCAGCGTTGTCACTTCATAATCCATCTGCGTCCCTAATAAAAATAATACCGCATCATGTGCTACAAAAACACGGGCACCATTCACTTCAACAACATCCGCATCTATCCCCTTTTCTTTGACAAGAGTAATTGTATACTCCATCCCTGCACAACCACCTTTTTTGATACCAACAAGAATACCCTGTGCATCTTTTGCATCCATAATCGCTTTAACACGATCCACTGCTGCTTGCGTCAAATTTATTACCGAAAAACGGCTCATAGTTTACTCTTTTCTTAGTTCAATAGACACTTTGAAAGTTTTTCCTCTATAATATTTTATCTGATATTTTAGAAAAAAAACAACAAAACATAAATTAAAGCATTCTGATCTTGTTTATTTGGATAAAAATACATACCCGTAAAATGAGATTTGTGATTATACAATCCAGAACTTACAATTTTTTATCCATATAAAATGAAAATACCTCGTCTATAAAACTCTAAAAAACGAAAACTTTTCAAAACCATATATTCACTCCTCTTCTTTTGAAAATCTTTATCTTTTTAGAAAAGTAACGATTAGGTAAGAAAAAAATATACCTTCAGCACTCATTTGCTCCAATTCATACCTTCTACACCAATCTTACCCCCCTCCTCACAATCTCAAAAGTAATTAAATGCATACATCTATTAACTATAGAGCTAAAAATTTAATGATCACAAAGAATTTTACAAATTCGTTATTTATCTTGAATTAACAACAAAATATTGATGTCCAAAATTTTTACTTTCAAAAGCTCTAAGTGCAAGAGCATTTTAGATTTTATTCTGTTTATTTTTTCTCTTGCCTTTAAAGAAACAGTCATTTAATCGTTTTACACGAACTCGGAGCGTAGCGCAGCTTGGTAGCGCACTTGACTGGGGGTCAAGGGGTCGTGGGTTCAAATCCCGCCGCTCCGACCATTTTAAAATGCTATAAATAAGCTTACTTAAAAAGTGAATCATTATGCATTTCAATTGCACACACATGAACTTTTTCTTCAACGTAGAATAATGTGCAATGATATTTTATCATAAATTCGAGATAAGCTTTTTTATTAAAATGCGCTTCGTTCTTAGGAAAACACATACGAAACGCGAGACCTTTTGCCTCGCGTTTTTTATTTTTCAGAAAAATTTATAATTATCCGATCTCATATTTTCTAAATTTTCTTTACACGATAACGTCGCTGTTATCATTTTTTGTAATGGATGGTGACATCTGTACGGTTATCTTTTTGGGTTTTAATTCAGCTGGCATTTCCCTTTTAAGCTGAATATGAAGAAGCCCATCTCCAAGTTCTGCCCCAATAACCTTAACATGATCAGCCAAATGAAAACGCCGTTCAAAAGCACGCGAAGCAATACCTCGATAAAGGAATTCTCGCTCTTCATCATCATTTTTAGACTTTCTGTCTCCCTTAACGATCAGCTGGTTACAATGCGTTTCAATATCAATTTCATCTTGAGAAAAACCAGCAACAGCCATAGAAATTCTATAAGAATCTTCAGTTAAACGCTCGATATTATAAGGGGGATAAGAAGAAACTTCGTCTGGTTGTGTTCTAGAATCAAACCAGTTAAAAAGATGATCAAAACCTACTGTGGAACGATAAAATGGTGAAAAATCTACTTGACGCATAATATTGCCCTCCTCTAGAGCGACTATAATTTATAACTAATTCACAAAGTTCCCACATGGCAAACTTACTTGTGAACCTGCGGCCCCATCATGGCAACCGCACTATATTATCTAGTAATCGTTTTTCTTTATTTCAACTCTTTGGGACCTAAATTGATAAAAACTATCTAAAAAGCAATATACCCCTTTTTAAATCCTTTTTCTTCATTACATAAATGTCAAAGCACTAAGCAGCAAATACACTGTAAAGGATTTCAATTGGAAACACCTCTTTATCCCATAGACTGGGGGGCCACTCCTCTTAATGTCCATCATGGTACTCTTAAAATAGCAATAGATCATGAAATTCGTTTTGCTATAACATATCCTGAGGTGGAAAAATCTAAGGGAACAATTGTTATTCTCAAAAGCTACGCAAATGCTTTAGAAAAATATTTTTTATTAATAAATGAAATTTCTAAACGCGGTTTTCATACAGCAATATTTGACTGGTTTGATCAAGAAAAAACATCCCTCAAGATAAGAAAACAAAACAGACATCATTATTTTGATATAAATAACGATATTAATGACTTATATAAATTTCTTAAAAATATTGTTTATCCTAATTGTCCGCCACCTTACTCTATGCTTGCCTACGGCATAGGTGGATTGATAGCACTTAGCGGATTAGATCTCATTAATCATCAGTTTAATAGATTGCTCTGTGTTTCTCCCCTTTTTGCTCCATTCGGCAATAAAACAAATGGTTTTCAACATAAATTAACACAATTTCTTTCTGATATAGGTCTTGGCTTTATACCAGCGAAAGATGGTAAAAAATTAAACAAAACAAAACAAAAAAATATACAATTGGGACACATACATAAAGTGCCGCTCTCTTCCATTAAGCCCCCAACATCCCAATGGATAGCATCAGTATTTAATGCGATTGATTCTGTGAAGAGAAATGTACTTCATGGAGATTTACGAATCCCAACACTCTTTATTCTTGCCAATCAAAATAATATTGCAAACAACATTGAAGTGCAGCAATTATGCCAACACACACGTCTGACAGAAAGTATTACTATTACAGGCGCTGAACTGGATACAATTATGGTTAACGAAGATTATAAAAAGCAATTTTGGGCTGCATTTGATGCATTTATTCCCGATAATGTATCTGTAAAATAACACTAAACCTTAATTTCCGCTCCGCCCTATCAAAAAAGAAATTTTCTACGAGCATTGGATCTACAAACACTTTTTAATATAATGGATTTTACTTTCCAACCACTCATATGATTCGTTTTCTAGCCTCTACAGACAAGCCATGACCTAAATATTCACCACGCATTCTAATAAAAAAACTAATATACAAAGTATATCATTACATTAAACAATATTATTTTATATCATAAAAAATAACTTAATAAAAAACTATTTATATAAATAAAAATAATAAATCTATCTTAATATAACATGATACATATTTATAAATAAAGCATCAAAATACTATTTTTGATCTGTTATTAAGTGATAATTTAATATTATATCTAGGAAAACAATATTTTTCATCTATTTAAGGAAAAAAACTGGAAATAAAGCGCATTTATAATATTTATTACAAATCTCTATAAAAACAAATAACTATAAAATTTCTATTTCTTAGGAGAACTTTTTAAAAACAATAAATTAACATAATATTCTTTTAATTTCTCGATATAGGAAGTCCCTACAATAACGGTTTTCATAAGTTTTTTAATGGAATTCTGATAATAATCAGTAACTTTAAAAGAAAAGATAGTAATGAATCATCTTAGTAGTTTTAGAGAACCCCTTCTTTTTTCAAAATCACATATATTTCGAATTTAACCAACTCACAACGAATATGCTGTATTTTGAATCAGAATGTAAGAATTAACCATTTTGCCATTCATTTCAATTATGAGCATTTTACCATCTTTTTTATAAATACTCTATATTGTATAATTGATGCGGCAAAACTCTGACAAATGGAGCCATTGGAATATAATCATGAAACGAATCCTGCTCGCAGAAGATGATAACGATATGCGTCGCTTTCTCGTAAAAGCCCTAGAACGTGCAGGCTACGAAGTCGCCGATTTCGATAATGGTATTAGCGCATATGAACGTTTACAAGAAGAGCCATTTTCCCTTCTCCTGACTGATATTGTGATGCCAGAGATGGATGGAATCGAACTCGCACGACGTGCTACTGAGATTGACCCTGATTTACGAGTAATGTTCATTACGGGTTTTGCAGCGGTAGCACTCAATTCAAATAGTGATGCCCCTCCTGATGCAAAGGTTCTCTCTAAGCCATTTCACTTACGTGAACTCGTCAATGAGGTTGAAAAGATCCTTATCGCTGCTTAAAAAGTATTTTTTAAAGTTATTTGCATCTGTTGAAAGAGAAAATAAAATTAGGCATTGACGTTTGGCATTCTATATGGTGTATGCAACATCAATGAATGGGCGTGTAGCTCAGCGGGAGAGCACTACGTTGACATCGTAGGGGTCACAGGTTCAATCCCTGTCACGCCCACCATTGCATTTTATATCAACAATAATTTATTGATTTTACATATGTTTTTTTAAGTGAGGGATACCTTAATAAAGTTAAGGGAATAGGATTTTTAACATTTCTCTATAAAGCACGCTTCGCACAATGTTTCTAATGTTTCTTTGAAGTCTGCTAACGCTTCTTGATGTAAGCCATCTAAAAGTCTCATAAACGCAACAACAGTTTCACGTTGCAACGGAGTAGAAGGCTTTATGATGATGCTTTTTCGACAAGAATAGGCTTCTTTTTTTAAGAGAGAAGCCTTCTCTTTATCTAAACCATAAAGCTCTATTATCTTTTCCTCCAGTCCTACAGGAACAGATTTTTTGCCAATTTCTACAGCAGATAAAAATGATACAGATATGTCTAATTTCTTAGCCATATCTAAGAGGCGTTCGGAGTGATCAATGCGAAGTTTCCGTAAAATTTTACCAAAAGATGTAACCATATAAAAAGTCCTATTAGAGAAGAAATATTTCTTCTGATTCTAACAAATCTTTTTATGATTTTCTTCAATTATTACGAATCAAGAGTTCTTTTCGGGGTGGTTTTTTAGCAAAACCAGAGGTCCAAAGGGTCGCTATTCTAAGATAGCTAACTTTTTGTTAACCATCTTTTAAGATGTGAGAAGCTATTCTCTATGGCGTCCACGCAACGGGAAAAATCTATTACAAACATAAAGAGAATGAAGGCAATCAATTTCATGATGCGTGACATCATCTTTAAGCCTTGATAGGTCTCTATCATCTCGTGAAGGAGCTGTTGTTCTGTTTCTGTAAGACCTTTATCTTTGCTGCTTCGTTTCTTGACCATCTTTCCAACCACATAAATGGGCTCCCTGCTTGTTATGCTTCAAAATATCTCTTGCAAGGTTGGAACTGATGACCTCAACATCCTGATTATCCAAATAAATGGGCAACCAGCCACCACAAGAAACAGACCTATTTGCCGCGCACCCAACGAGAAAGTTCAGAGCGCACACCAGCATCACTTTTTCGATTAACTTCATTTTCTACCTCAAGACGGGTTGTTGCTGTCTTTAAAGCATTCTCTGTTTGCTTTTGCCGTTCGCTTTGCTTGCCAAGCTGAAACGCCTTGGCTAAAGCCATAAAAAAAACGGCTAAAGCCGCTGTAAACATAAGAGAATATTTCTTTAGCCAAAAAATCATAA
>NZ_JBHIOI010000014.1:0-1367 GCF_042195415.1 Bartonella sp. CE47NXGY
GCTGTTGGAGCAGGGTGGTTAATGGCGTTGATTAGTTCTTCGCATTCCATGGTTGGGCTAGTTCAAAGTGCCACAACATTACCACTTGTTATGTTTTCTTTGATGGCAGGGGCATTAGCTGATAATTTTAATCGGCGTCAAATTATGTTGTGTGTACAGATTATGATGATGGTCATATCCATGAGTTTATCTGTTTTAGCCTATTTGGGATTTCTCACACCTTGGCTTTTGTTATGTTTTACGTTTTTGATTGGATGTGGCACAGCTTTTTATAATCCTTCTTGGCAAGCAACGATAGGAGATATTGTGAGCAGGGAAAATATTCCTGCTGCTGTTAGTTTGAATAGTGTTGGCTTTAATTTGATGCGGAGTGTTGGTCCTGCTATTGGTGGTGCCATCATTGCAACTTTAGGGGCATCGGCTGCTTTTTTGTTTAATGCTATAAGCTATATTCCTCTTATTGGTGCGTTGTTTTTCTGGAAGTCGAATTATGAAAACAACTCATTGCCACGAGAAAGGCTGTTAGGAGCTGTCTCAGATGGTTTGCGTTATGTTGCGATGTCACCTAATCTCTTAAGTATTATGGTTCGAGCGTTCCTTTTTGGTATAGGAGCAACTTCTATTTTAGCACTTTTGCCAATTGTTGCGCATAAAGTTCTTGGAGGAAGTGCCCTTCTTTATGGTACATTGCTCGGTTGTTTTGGGTTAGGAGCCATGACAGCAGGTATTATTAATGCAGTTGTACGGCATCATTTTCGTTCAGAAACAATTATTGCAAGTGCATTTATTGGTTTCGCCTTTTCTTGCTTTTTATTGGGAATCAGTCGTTCACTGATTATAAGCCATATTGCTTTATTTCCTGCAGGGTTATGTTGGGTTTTGGCCTTATCATTGTTTAATACATCTGTACAACTCTCTACACCACGCTGGGTTGTTGCACGTTCTTTAGCTCTTTATCAAACGGCATCTGCCGGGGGGATGGCTATTGGAAGTGCAATCTGGGGAGGTTTAGCTGATGGTTATTCTCCAACAATTGCTTTGAGCGTTTGTTCTTTATTCTTGATTTTTGGTGCTCTTGCAGGGGTAAAATTTAGAATTCAAGAAATTCCTCAGATAGATTTAAATCCTCTTGATCATTTTAGAGAGCCGGAACTATTACTCGACCTCAAAGCAAGAAGTGGCCCGATCATGATAATGATTGATTACCAAATTCATGAAAATGAACTCGAAGAGTTTCTCAAAGTGATGACGCGTCGACGCCATATTCGATTACGTGATGGTGCGCGTCAGTGGGTTCTTTTACGAGATCTTGAAAGACCTGAATATTGGACAGAGGCTTATCATATGCCAACATGGGTAGATTATTT